>VGGT01000119.1 GCA_016868485.1 Bacteroidota bacterium | reverse complement strand
GAAAAATGCGGTCTAACTCATTCAACACTAAGCAGTGACCGATTACCTATAACGCAGCAATAGTTGGTTTTTTTCAACCGATGTTCCTTCTTGGGCAGAAATGTCGGCCACTACCCCGTTATGGGCTGCTTTTAGTACATTTTCCATTTTCATGGACTCCAAGATCAGCAATGGGTCGCCTTTGGCCACCTGATCTCCCACTTTCACCAAAATTTTGAGAACCATGCCGGGCATGGGGGATTTTAAATCTTGTTTTTGGGAATTTGCTCCGGTAGAATGGCCCATTTTGGTCAATAGGCGATCGCGCTCGGTGGTTATTTGGAGGGATATGGGTAGGCTATCTACCGAAACAACCCATGATCCGTTTTCTGACTTTTGGATGCGGGTGGCGTAATTTTTGCCCTGTATGCGCACATAAACCGCGCCATCGCAATGGATGAGTTCATACTGAACTTCGGTGCCTGGTTTCCGCCAACCATCAACGGATCGCTCCATGGTGAGGGTGGGTTTGTCTGGAAGGTCGTTAAATTGAACTTCGATCATAAGTGATTGGTTGTTATTAACTGATGGGCTGTTATTAACAGATTGGTCGTAATAAACTAATGGCCTGCCAAAAAAGTGTAGGGCACTATGGCAAATATAGCCTGCAGTTCAATGTGGTTTTGCTTTTATTTTCCTATATTTGCAGCAGTTTTGATAGGGGGGCTTCGGTCCCCCTTCTTTTTCGATGTCCATGAACCACCATCAATTAACTGAATTCATCACGGCTTTCTTAACCGACCGTTTGGTAGGTGCCTCGCACTTCCTGGTGGGTGTGAAGGTGACTGCCGATTTGCGACGGGTTACGGTCCTGCTTGATGGCGATGCAGGCGTGGATGTTGATTTTTGCGCCAAAATAAGCCGAGAAATTGGCGAACAGTTGGAGTTGATGGAGGAGGTACCGGCTTATGTGCTCGAAGTGAGCTCGGCGGGTGCAGACGCTCCGATGAAAATCATGCGGCAATTCCCCAAACACATAGGACGACACTTGCACGTACGTTTTAAATCGGGTTTAGAAGACGTGAAGGGCGAGTTGTTGTCGGTGCAGGAAGATGAGCTAACCCTTCGCGCGATTACAGCCGGAGCCAAAAAGAATAAAACCAAAGCGCCTGAAGGCGAACCATCCATAACCATATCCTTTAATGAGATCGAATATGCACGTGTTATCATCCAGATGTAATTCATAAAACCATGATGAATATCAATTTAACCAGTTCATTTAGCGAATTCAAAGAGCTAAAAAATATTGACAGAGCCACTATGATGCGGGTAATGGACGACGTTTTTCGTACCATGGTGAAGCGCAAGTATGGTACAGATGAAAATTTTGACATCATCCTCAATGTGGAGAAAGGCGACTTAGAAATTTGGCGGAACAGAGAGGTAGTAGAGGATGATTCAGAAGAAGTGGGTGAATTCGACAAAATTTCACTTTCCGAGGCCCGCCGCATAGAGCCCGATTTTGAAGTGGGGGAGGAAGTTTCGGAGGAGATCAAGTTGGTTGATTTTGGACGTAGAGCGGTTTTGGCCGCACGACAAATTTTGGCACAGCGCCTTCAGGAATTTGAGCGTGATAAGCTTGTTGCGCGCTATCAAGACCGAGTGGGTGAAATCATCACGGGTGAAGTCTACCAAATTTGGAAGAGGGAAATCATGGTGCTCGATGACGAGGGCAATGAGCTGATTTTGCCCAAGTCGGAACAGATTCCGGGCGACTTCTACAACAAAGGAGAAACCATCCGTGCTGTGATCCTAAAGGTGGAGGCACTGGGCGGGCAACCCCGCATCATCATTTCCCGAACCGACGCCAGCTTTTTGACGCGGCTCATGGAACTGGAAGTGCCCGAAATCTTCGATGGCCTAATCACCATTCGCAATATTGTACGGGAGCCTGGTGAGCGGGCAAAAGTGGCGGTTGAAAGCTACGACGACCGTGTAGACCCAGTTGGGGCTTGTGTAGGCATGAAAGGCTCGCGCATTCACAGCATCGTCCGTGAGTTGCGCAACGAGAGCATCGACATCATTAACTACACCAATAACCTCCAACTCTATATTCAGCGATCCCTGAGTCCAGCCAAAATAACCTATATGGAGTTGTTGGCGGATCAAAAGAAGGCGAAGGTGTTTTTGAAGCCCGACCAAGTGGCACTGGCCATTGGAAAGTCAGGTCACAACATCCGCTTAGCCGGAAAACTCACTGGATTTGAAATTGATGTGTTCCGCGACGAAGCTGAAGAGCAGGATGATGTGAATTTAGACGAGTTTGCGGATGAAATTGAGGGCTGGGTATTGGATGAATTGAAGGCCATCGGTCTCGATACCGCCCGCGCAGTGATGGCGCTGGATCCCCAAGATTTGGTGCGCCGAACCGACCTTGAAGAAGAAACAATTAACCATGTACTGGCGGTTTTGAAAGCCGAATTTGAATAAGCAACGCAGCTGAAGCATTAATAAAACAGTACATCCACCCCAAACCAACCGAATGTCAGAAGGAACCATCCGAATAAAAAAGGCAGCCACCGAGTGTAACATCAGCGTTTCGCACGTGGTGGAGCACCTGTCAAAAGCCGGCTACACGGTTGAGGCGAATCCCAACGCCAAAATCACGGAAGAGATGTATCAGCGTCTGCTGAAGGATTTTGGTCAGGATATCAAAGTGAAGGAGCAGGCTGCTTCATTGAATATGGGTCGACCGGCGCGTGAAGAGGCGCCAGCACCTAAAGCAGAATTTGTTCCCACGGCACCGGATGTGCCAGAGCCCCAAGAGGTTTTGGTGAAAGGACTTTCTACCGCTCCTGCCCGATCCGCACGTTTAACCGCCGACAAGCCAGAATTGAAAGTGGTGGGCAAGATTGCCTTGGATGAGAAAGGGCGTTCACTTGTTGAGGGTAGGCCTAAGGCCAAGGATTCCAAAAGCACAGATGAAGGTCGGGCTGAAAGCGGTGCTGCTTCGAAATCGACAGAAAGCGAAAGCTCATCTGAAGTTTCTGCTGTTGACACCACTGCTTCAGCCGCGTCTCAATCAGAGCATTTTGAATCGACTGCTTCAAAGAATGTGAAGGAGAAAGGGGATGGGCCAATCAGCTCAACTGAGGCTGCGCGCCTGTCGAAGGGAGCGGTTTCAAACAAGCCCAAGTCTGCCGATGTTGAATCAACCGCATCGCTCAGCGATTCTGGCTCTGAAACTTCAGGTGATGCGGCTCAAACTTCAGGTAGTGGGGCACAAACGGCTAGTGATAGGGCACAGACGGCAGGTGATGCGGCACAAACTTCAGGTGATAGGGCGCAGACTGCAGCTTCTGATACGGCTCAGACCGCGTCTTCGGCTGCTTCGCCAGATGCAGCGGAGGGTGATGAGGATGTGATCAGGGCTAAGGCCGATAAATTACAGGGAACGCGGGTGTTGGGAAGCATCGACCTAAAACAGTTCGAGAAGAAAAAGCCGGTGGCGAGTTCGGTCGAAACCAATCCCACCAAAAGAAAGCGTTTGCGTACTGATCCCACCCCGCCAGCTCGTCCGGCGGGTCCGGGTACGCCACCCAACAGGCCGAACAGCGGCCCAGGCGCTGGACAGGGCGACCGCAGACCAGGTGTTGGTGGTCGACTAGGAGGGCCACCACCACGCCCTGCAGGTGGAAGTCGGAAACGACCAGCCATGCCAGCGCGTCCGGAACATTCTGAAAAGGACATACAGGATCAGATCAAGGCCACCATGGCCCGACTTCAAGGGGGTGGAAAAAGCGGTGCTAAGGCCCGAATGAAAAGAAAGGGCCGTGGAGATGGCGGTGCCGACGAAGTGCTGGCCGACGGCGAGAAAATGAAGCTACAGGTAACTGAATTCCTCACAACGGGCGATTTGGCTCAGTTGATGGATGTTTCTGTTGCCGAGATTATCCAAAATTGCTTTATGCTGGGCTTGGTGGTGACAATCAACCAGCGACTTGATGCGGAAACGATTGCGGTAGTGGCCGACGAATTTGGCTATGAAGCGGAGTTTATTTCGGCCGACGCGGGTGAACCCGAGTTGATTGATGCGGATGATCCAGACCGGATGACCGACCGTCCACCGATTGTAACCATCATGGGTCACGTCGACCACGGTAAAACTTCATTGCTCGACTACATCCGCAAAGAGAATGTGATTGCGGGTGAGGCTGGCGGCATTACCCAGCACATCGGCGCATATGCTGTTCAACTTGCCGATGGTCGGCACATCACGTTCCTCGATACGCCAGGTCACGAAGCCTTTACAGCCATGCGTGCCCGCGGTGCCAAGGTGACCGATATCGTTGTGGTGGTGATCGCTGCAGATGATCAGGTCATGCCCCAAACCAAGGAGGCCATCAGCCACGCACAGGCCGCTGGCGTGCCCATTATTTTTGCCTTCAACAAAATGGATAAACCTGCCGCCGATGCTGAGCGCATCAAGGAGCAGCTTTCTCAGCTGAATATTTTGGTGGAGTCGTGGGGTGGTAAGTACCAAGATCAGGAGATTTCAGCGAAGAAGGGGACGAACGTCGATCTATTGCTCGAGAAAATCCTTCTTGAAGCCGAGATTCTTGAGTTGAAAGCAGATTCTGAGAAAAGGGCGGCGGGCACGGTGATTGAGGCTAGCCTCGATAAGGGCAGGGGTGTCGTGACAACGGTATTGGTGCAAGGCGGAACCATGAGTGTGGGTGATCCCATCTTAGCGGGGGCTAATTTTGGCAAGGTGAAGGCCATGCTCAATGAACGGGGACAACGGATTCAGGAGGCTGGGCCATCAACGCCTGTTCAGCTTCTTGGTTTCAACACGGCCCCTACAGCGGGTGATATCCTCATCGTGCCTGAATCGGAGGCGGTTGCGCGCGACATCAGCAGCAAGCGCCAACAATTGCTGCGCGAACAAGGCATTCGCACACGTAAACACATTACCCTGGATGAAATTGGTCGTCGTTTGGCCATTGGCAATTTCAAGGAGTTGAAATTGGTGGTGAAGGGCGACGTGGATGGATCGGTTGAGGCCTTGAGCGATTCGCTCATGAAGCTGAGTACGGAGCAGATTATGGTGACCGTGATCCACAAAGGTGTGGGGCAGATTACCGAGTCGGATGTTATGCTGGCCTCTGCTTCGGATGCGATCATTGTTGGCTTCCAGGTACGCCCGTTGGCGTCTGTTCGTAAGCTGGCTGAGCAAGAGCAGATCGATATTCGGACCTATTCGGTCATTTATGATGCCATCGAGGAGATTAAATCGGCTATGGAAGGCATGTTGGCACCCACCTTTGAGGAAAAAGTGTTGGGCACAGTCGAAATCCGCGAGGTATTCAAGATTACCCGTGTGGGGAATATTGCGGGTTGTATGGTTTTGGAGGGCAAGGTTACCCGCAACTCAAAGATTCGTTTGCTGCGCGAGGGGGTTATCGTGCATACGGGCGAACTGGCTTCTCTCCGTCGCTTTAAAGACGACGTGAAGGAGGTGAACCATGGCTACGAATGTGGATTAAACCTCACGGGCTACCAAGACATTCGTGTGGGCGACATTATTGAGGCCTTCGAGCGGGTCGAAGTGAAGGCCCGTTTGTAGTAGGTGCTTGGGGTGGATGTTGAACAGGGCATAGAGCTATTGGCCACCCTAACGGGATTACTCAGCGTTTGGCTGGCTCGACGTGCTCATGTGGGGCTCTACCCGATTGGATTGGTGAGCACGGTCCTCTTGGTGGGGATCAGCTATCGGCAGGCGCTGTACGCGCACGCGGGCATCAACTTCTGGTATAGTATGATGGGACTTTATGGATGGTGGCGCTGGTCGACTACCCGCAGCGAGGGTCGAATTGGTCGGGCTACCGCCAAGGCTTGGTGGGTTGCCGTGATTTTGATGTTGACTGCTTGGCTGGTGTTTACCTATGTTCCCGTTTTTTTGGGACTCAACCCTTTGAAATTTCTGGATGTGCTGAGTTCATCGATTGCCGTGGGCGCTATGTACCTCATGTCGGCGCGACACACGGAGCATTGGCTGCTGTGGATTCTGGCCAATGCGCTGTTTACGTATTTATTTTTTGCCGCTGGGCACCCACTCATTGCGGTTCAATACCTGGTCTTCATCCTGCTGGCGATTTGGGGCTGGCGGAGCTGGTTGCTTAAGGAGTAGGGCTGGCGGAGCTGGTAAATAGCCCCGAGATAATCAGAAAAAAGCCCCGAGATAATCAGAAAAAAGCCCCGAGA
>VGGT01000118.1 GCA_016868485.1 Bacteroidota bacterium | reverse complement strand
CCACGATATGCAGACAGTTTGGGTGTATTTGTCTTTTATCCACTCGATACGCCCGTTCTTGTTCGCGACTCATTTTATGTAGGTTGGCAACAACTTTCGACTCGCTTGCTGAATATTGGTCTCGATAGAAATAGTCCGGTTCAGGGTGTAAAATGGACCAGTGTACAAGGAACCTGGCAACCTTCTTCAATACCGGGCAGCTGGATGATCCGCCCTGTGTTGGCCGACTCCCTTTCCTTTCCAACAGCCATTCATTCTATTCCAGACGTCAGAACAGCCTTGTTCTATCCAAATCCAACGAATGGAATGATGCGAATTCGTTGGGACCTTTTACCCGATGCTGAAAATCAAGAGCATCCTTTATTTCAGTTCCGAATCAAAGATATAGGGGGACGAATCGTTGCAGAACAGTCCGTTCATCGCTCACAGCAGCCCGAAGTTATTGAGATCGCAAGCGGATTGTACATTGCTGAACTGACCCAGCGAGACCGAATCGTGAACATTCAGAAAATTCTCATTCAGCCCTAAGCATGACCAACTCAATAGAACATCCCAAGCAACCTTCAGGCCTGGTAGGAAAATATTCCAGCGATTCTGTCACCGTGATGAATGAATTGGTGCTTCCCAACGACACCAATGTACTCAACAACCTAATGGGCGGACGGCTGCTTCATTGGATGGATATTTGTGCGGCCATCACCGCACAAAAGCACAGCAGCCGAACGGTTGTGACCGCTTGTGTAGACCACGTCAGCTTCAAAAGGGCAATAAGACTGGGGAATCTGGTAACGCTCACTGCCCGTGTCACACGCGCATTCAATACATCCATGGAAATTCACCTGGAGGTTTGGGCCGAAAATATACCCGCACGGGAACGATTCCGTTGCAATGAGGCCTATTTCACCTTCGTGGCAGTGGATCACAGCGGCCACCCCATACAAGTTCCTGAACTCATTCCTCAGAATGAAATGGAGCAGAAATTATACGATGAGGCCCTTAAAAGAAGGCAACGTCGTTTGGTTTAGGAAAGAATTATTTCTTGGTCGGTTTAAAATCCGAATCCAGGAGATTGGGATTGATCTTTGCCGTATCCAATTTCAGCCCCAAGGGTTGTGGGCCCATACTGATACTCATGGAGTGAGGCAATTTAACTCCCAAGTCAACCGTCTTATAATCCCCATAAGTCGTGGTCTGGCTTGCTGCTGCTGCGCCCGGAGCACCTGATCCGACCTGTACTTTCTGAAGTTTTAATCCACTTTCAACATCGTAATATTCCTGGAATCGATCACCACCAGGAAGGGTGATTTCCAACATATGGCACAATTTTCCGTCTACTTCCTCAACCGAAATCAGCGAGCAGGCATACGGAGCACGCGTATAACTGAGTTCCGGCAACATTTCTGCCGACAAGCGCACCTCTTCTAAATCACTGTCCTTGAGGTCGCGACTTCCTTGCATGCCCGACTCCTGAGCAGCCAGGCCATCAAAGCGGGTTTCTTGAACCACCCCCATTCCTGCCACTGAAATAGCCATTGCATACATAGATGGGGACTTACGCTTCATATTCATATTCATTTTCATTCCCTGCATTTCAGCAGAAAAAGAGAGGTCCATCGATTTCACCTTTTCCCAAGCCGCACGTCCCCCAACAGCGTCAATGTACTTGTCGATCACCTTTTGGGCCGTCATATCCGTAGCTAGAACCCGTTTACTCAAATCGACAGGGCGGCCATATAGATCCACAATCAAAGGACTGCCTTTGGCATCGAACCGCTTGAGCTTTTCTTCAATAGCAGAACGTTGACCCACGCATATGATGTATGAACGGTTGGGGAAAATATGTTTACGGGCCATGCCTTGAACCACCATGGGAGAAACATCACCCAATACCCGCAAATAATTCCGATAGTAGTCGGGCTGCAATCCGTAGCGCTCCATCTCAATCGCAAACTGAGCCAAGGTGCGCGGATTTTGAAGAGCGATGGCGAAAGTACCCGTCAGGTATTTTCGAATACCGTCGACCTCCTTCAGAGGAGGCATGGTATCGCGCAAACGGTTTAGTTCGTATAAAAATTCATGAACCGCACTGTCGGTTACTTCCGTTCGAACCTGTGCATTGGCGTTGAACAGACTCGATAATGGATCTTTAGACAAGCTACTGTAGGCACCATAGGTGTAGGCATGGGTCTCGCGCAGGTTATTGAACAAGCGTGCATCTCCGCCACCAAGTAGTGTATTCATCACCGAAACGGGAATGACATCAGGGGCGTTAGGCGGGAGCAAAACAGGATGAACAATATTGATGACCGTTTGTACGGCAGCCGGACGATCCACAATCACGACCCGTGTTTCGGCCGGGGGCTCTGGTGTAGCATAAGATTGTGCAGGGATAGGACCGCTTTTCCACGAACCAAATGCAGATCGCACCAAAGTCTCTGCCTCAGAACGGCTGATGTCGCCAACGATGGCCATATACGCCAAATTGGGACGGAAATAGCGATCAAAAAAGCTGCGGCAAACATTGAGATCGATCGACTCCACAGATTGCTCCGTAGTTATTTGTCCGTACGGATGATTCATTCCATACACCATGGCCCTACGAACGTTCGCAGCGATGGCTCCTGCATCGTCTTTCTCTGTCTGAAGTCCTGAAATGGTCTGTTTCTTGATCCGATCAAGTTCTTCTTGGCGAAATTCATTATTCAAGAGCAAATCACTCATGATCTCGAACAATTCCGATTTGTAGCGCGATAAAGACGAAGCGTAAAATCCCCCAGAACTCGTGGAAACAGTGGCCCCCAGCCGATCGATGGCCTCATCAATTTGCTCTTTGGTCTTGCCTTTGGTTCCAGTTCTCCACAAAGAACCCGTAACATCCATATAGCCCGCTTGAGACCCCTCTATGGGTGGCACATAATCCAAAACCATCGAAACAGATAATGTAGGCAATTTGCTGTTGCTCACCACAAACACCTTCAAGCCATTATCAAGCGTGAACCGCTCGGGTGTGGCCAAATTGATTTCTGGAGCCGGTCCAGGAGCAGGACGTACAGAACGATCGATCGATTGAGCAGATACTGTGGATGCAGCCCAAACAAATAAAACGGCGATCCTAAAAGACTGAATAAATTTCATGCAGGGAAGGTTGGGTGTTGTTTCGATTCGATTTTTTTCGGAGCCCATTTCGGAGCCCATTTCGGAGCCCATTTCGGAGCCCATTAAGATTTTGGCTTAGGCATATAATACAGACTGGTTCGGTTCGATGGTACTAAATACTTCCTTGCGGCTTCGCGAATTTCTTCTCGAGTCACTTTTTTGTATTGCTCCATTTCCCTATTCACCATACCTGGATCGCCTTGGTACATCCAATAATCAGATAAGGTCTCGGCGATGCCTTCTACTGTAGACAGTGAATTCACAAAGGTATTCTCAACTTGATTGATCAATTTATCGTATTCGTCTTGAGAGATCAACTCAGAGCGTACCCGTTCGTATTCCTTTTCCATTGATTCCTCCAGTTGCTTTGGTTCTACACCCATATTTACAATACCAAACATAAGCGAAACGCCCGCCTCCTTCATAGCAATGGGGTAGGCCCCAACAAATAAAGCATTTTGCTGTGTATTAACAATGCTTTTCTGAAATCGACTGCTTTCGCCTTCTGAGAGCAATGTGGCTAACAAATTTACAGCATGGTATTCAGGCGCCCCCAAAGCTGGTGTCTTGAAACTATGGATGACCGCTGGCAGTTGAATATTGTCATACACTTGGTCGCGAACCTCCTTTTTCTGGACAGGCTCTTTCACTACCGTTCTTTTTAAAGGAGTCGCCCCACGCGGAATACTTCCAAAATAGCGCTCGATCCACTTTTTCGCCTGTTGCGCATTGATGTCGCCCGCTATGCTGAGGATCGCGTTGTCAGGCACATAGAATTTCTTGTAGAATGCATAAAACTCCTCCTTTTTCGCTGAATTGAGGTGATCCATGGATCCAATCACCGAACGCTTATAGGGATGACGCGTAAAGGTGCGCGACATGGTTTCGTCGAGCAATCCGCCATAAGGTGTATTCTCCAAACGCTGTCGACGCTCCTCTTTGACCACTTCACGTTGTGTTTCGATCCCCTTATCGTCGATCTTCGCATGAAGCATGCGCTCACTTTCCATCCAAAGCGCAAGTTCTAACTGATTAGAAGGCAAAATTTCGAAGTAAAAGGTCCGGTCTTTAAAGGTATTGGCATTCAGTACGCCACCGTTTTCCTTCACCAATTTCATGTATTCGCCACGTGCGATATGCTCGCTGCCTTCGAACAAAAGATGTTCGAAAAAATGTGCGAAGCCTGTACGTGTAGGATCTTCATCCTTACTGCCCACATGGTAAGACACCGTGACGGCCACGATGGGTGTTTGCCTGTCTTCATGCAAAATCACCTTCAAACCATTCGATAGGGTATATTGCTCAAATGCAATAGACTTCTGGGCTGCGGCAGTTTGGGTAAAAACACAAAGTAAAATTATTGCAGGTAGCTTAAGATTCATATACCTAAAGAAATCGAACGCAGTGAAAATCATAGGGCGAAAGTTATTCAGATTAAAAATACAGAAACTCAGATTAGGGCATAACAGGAACATTCCAACCGTAGGGATCAGCAATCTCACCCGTACGAATCTGTTCGAGCTGCTTACCTAGATATTGTGAAATTTCCCGCTCTTCAGTCGCACGAAGTTCCATGCGAAATCCCTTGTAGGTTACACTTGAAATAGGCGCCACCGTAGCCGCTGTTCCTGTTCCAAACATATCCAAAAGCCGTCCATGGTTGTAGGCCTCAAATACCTCCTCAATAGAGATTTTGCGGACTTCAACTTTATAACCGGCATCTTTGGCCATTCGGATTACGCTATCTCGTGTGATGCCCTCGAGTATCGTACCATCCGCAATGGGTGTAATTAATGTTTGATCAATTTGGAAAAACAGGTTCATTGTACCTGATTCCTCAACATATTTCATTTCACGTCCATCGAGCCAAACGAGTTGATCAAATCCTTGTTGACGTGCCATTTTCAGGGGCATCATACCGGCAGCATAGTTACCAGCTACCTTGGCATAGCCCGTTCCCCGAGGGAAAGCCCGCACATAATCATCGCTTACTTTTACATGAATAGCCGATTGATAATATCGGCCAACCGGACAACAAAAAATAACGAATCGATAGTTTTCTGATGGTCGAATACCTACATATTCGTCGGTGGCGAACATGAATGGACGGACATATAAGGAGAAACCCTGTGGCTTTGGAATCCAGGCCTCATCGATTCGAAGCAACGCCATCAAACCATCCATAAAAAACTCTTTGCCAATGGCGGGCATGCACAAACGCTCGGCCGATTTATTCATGCGCTTGTGGTTGTCTTCCGGACGAAAAACTACGGACCGGCCACTGTTTTGGCGAAATGCCTTCAAACCCTCAAAAATAGACTGTCCATAATGCAAGGCCGAAGTGGCAGGACTCAACGACAACGACTGGTAGGGCAGAATCCGGGGTTCGCACCACTTGCCATCACGGTAATCGCACACAAACATATGATCGGCAAAAGTAGATCCGAAAGGAAGGTTGTCAAAATCAATCTGAGGAAGTCGCGACCCCGCGACACGGGTGGTTTGTAGTCCTTGCATAGTATGATTAAGAGCGAAAATTCGCTTGTTGAAGGTCTCACAAAAATACACGAAGTCAGCTTAATTTTGATGCAATTTCAGGCCAATAAGTGTAATACAAAATAACACAATACATAATGACCATCACATCCGATTGGAATTCAATCAGATCTCATCAACTTTTTCAACGATTTTTTTATGATGAAGTTCTTTTTTTAGCTTCTGATCCCGACCTTAAACAACCAGAAACATCGACCTCCGTCGATGCGCAGGCACAATCATCGACCCCAGTCGATGCGCCTGCACAACCACCAAGCTTGAACGCAGCTTCGGTCTTCGAAGGAAAACTCATCGTCTTACTTCCTGAAAGTCCTACAGAAACACAACAAGCGCTACTCAACAAAATCACAGCGGCCTGCGGATTAACACAAGATCAAATCCACATACACATTGGTATCTGTGGTCAAGACGAAATCCCTCAATTCCTTGGGGCTCGATTGATCCTATCCTTTGGCGCATTATCCAATATTGAACCGGATCAGCTTGCGCATGCTCATACGATACCGTACATCCCCTGCCTTCCGCTTGGTCGGCTTGAA
>VGGT01000117.1 GCA_016868485.1 Bacteroidota bacterium | reverse complement strand
AAAACCGTTTCACCGCCGATAACCACATCACCAGGCTTTACCCTTGCCGGGGTACCCGGTGGCAAAAATACATCGACCCGGCTGCCGAATTTGATAAAACCGTATTCACCGCCTTGGGTTACCCGATCACCCTCCTTCACGTAGCAAACAATCCGACGCGCTAAGGCGCCCGCAATTTGCCTGAAGAGTACGGGCTCGCCCTTTTCGGTTTCCACAACCACAGTTGTACGCTCATTGAGTGTGCTCGATTTCGGATGCCAGGCCACCAAATAATCGCCAGGATGGTATCGATAATAGCGGACCGTTCCGGTCACGGGGCTCCGATTCACATGAACATTGAGCGGCGACATGAAAACACTGATTTGCAAGCGTTTGCCTTTGAAATATTCGGGCTCTTCAACTTCCTCTACAATCACGATCTTCCCATCAGCCGGTGCAATGATGTGACGGGGATTCACAGGCGTATGACGCCCCGGATTCCTAAAAAACTGCAGCACCAACACCAAAACAACCGACAAAAGGCCGTACAAAAAATAGCTATACCATTTACCCGCCGGTAAAAATTGATGAATGATAAAGGCCCCGGCCGCGCATATGGCTAGGGTGCTGAGAATAATGGTATAGCCTTCGCGGTGAATCATAAAAGGTCTAAATGAGCCAAAATTGAATTAAATACCACCCCGAAGTTGCGTAACCTGAGCAACCTTATCAATGGCCACAATGTAGGCCGCTATTCTAAGACTGCAGTTGTGTTGCATCGATGTTTGGTAGACATGTTCAAACGCCTCTTTCATATTGCGATCCGCACGGCGGTTGACCCGCTCCTCCGTCCAGAAGTAACCCAAACGGTTTTGCACCCATTCGAAATAAGAAACCGTTACCCCACCGGCATTGGCTAAGATATCGGGCACCACCATCACACCATTACGATTCAAGATCTCATCCGCACTCGCTGCTACAGGGCCGTTGGCACCCTCCACAATGAGCTTCGCTTTAATTCGGGCCGCATTATGCCCGGTAATTTGGTCCTCCATGGCCGCGGGTACCAATACATCAACGTCCAATTCAAGTAACTCGTTGTTCGATATGGGGTCGGCACCGGTGAAACCAAGCAACTGATTCCCATGGGCCTGGCTATACGCAATAGCTTCTTGTATGTTGATGCCGTTCGGGTTGTAATACCCCCCCGTTACATCACTAATCGCAAGTATTTTAAGTCCTTGTTGTTCAATCAACTTAGCAGAGATGCTCCCCACATTTCCAAATCCCTGCACCGCACAGGTCGATTTGTAGGGGTTTAATCCCATTTTGAGCATGGCAGACCTACAGGCCACCATCACGCCGCGACCCGTTGCCTCAACACGACCCTTCGACCCCCCCATCACCAGCGGCTTACCGGTCACAACGGCCGGGCTGCTGTAACCCACCAATTTAGAATATTGGTCCATGATCCATGCCATCTCACGCGGACCCGTTCCCATATCCGGTGCCGGGATGTCTTTTTCTGGTCCAAATACATCAATCATGGCGCGGGTGTAGGCGCGTGTTAATCGCTCCAACTCGCCGGCTGACATCGATCGCGGGTCGCATTTGATACCGCCTTTGCCTCCCCCAAAAGGGATATTCGAAACAGCGCATTTCCAAGTCATCCAAGCAGCCAGAGCCTTCACCTCGTCGAGGTGAACATCCATCGAGTAGCGAATGCCCCCTTTTGCCGGACCGAGGTTGATGTTGTGCACCACCCGGTAGCCTTCGAAAACCTGAATACTGCCGTTGTCCATGCTCACAGGAAGCGATACGATAACCTGCTTTGCGGGCGATTTAAGAACATTATACAGGCCTTCGCTCAGATTAAGAATACGTGCCGCTTCATCGAAGCGCGACATCATAGAGTCGAATGGGTTTTCAGCAGCGGGGATCAGCGTTGAGTTTTCGAGGGTCGACATATGCTCAAGGATTGGGGTTTATAGGTTTAAAGGTTTATGGGATACGTTCAAATCTTTGCTGTTCATTTTTGAGGTTTCGTCAGCGGGATCACTAAGCGAAAATTCGCCGCGAAAAAAATACGCCGCAAAATTAAGAATATATGAAATCATGCGACGCATGAAAAGTCACATCCTGCGGTCTTTCACCAAACAGAACATACCGCAAGCATGTAAGCGGTATATTCGTGGCCTAAGCCATGACCACCGCAGAACGCTATAAAAAGACCATCGATTTCTTTAGGCAGCATGCGCCTAAAGCGGCTACGGAATTGACCTACACCAATCCCTATGAGTTGCTTGTAGCCGTGATGCTCTCGGCACAATGCACCGATAAACGGGTAAACCTAACCACCCCTGCTCTTTTCCAACATTATCCCACCGTGTTTGCTCTGTCCGAGGCCCCAGTCGATGCGGTATTTGCCCTCATTAAGAGCATTTCTTACCCCAACAACAAAGCGAGGCATCTGGTGGCTGCAGCACGGCAGCTGGTGGATCATCATCAGGGCAATATCCCTTCCAAGATTGAAGAACTGGTGAAGCTTCCTGGCGTCGGACGAAAAACTGCGAACGTGGTGGTGAGTGTGGTGTTCGATCAGCCCGCGATGGCCGTCGATACCCACGTTTTTCGGGTTTCAGCCCGTATTGGTCTCACCAAAAAGGCGAAAACACCCTTGGAGGCAGAGAAACAACTGATGCGGCATCTGCCCGCCGAAGTTGTGGCCGTGGCGCATCATTGGCTCATCCTACACGGTCGCTACATCTGCGTGGCGCGAAAGCCGAAATGCACCGCATGTGGTTTAACCGATGTGTGTATCTGGTTTAAGAAAAACCAAAATAACCCAACAACAAAATCCGTTCCCCATGAAAAATGATGATCTAAAAGACAAGACAGCCTTGGTGTGTGGCGCAAGTCGGGGCATTGGTCTTGCTGCTGCACATGCCCTCGCCGCGCAAGCTTGCCGGGTGGTGTTGATGGCCCGTCAAGAATCCGATTTGCTGCATGCCGTGCAGCAGCTGAAGGAAGCGCACCCCAACGAACACGATATCATTGTGGGCGATTCGAGCCATCCGGCATCCTTGTCTGAAGCGGTTGGCCGATGGGTGTCAGCGCATGGAACAATACATATTTTGGTCAACAACAGCGGCGGACCACCGCCCGGACCCATTCAAGCGGCCACTCCTAGTGCCTTTATAGCAGCTTTTACCCAACATCTATTGGCATCACACGAATTAAGTCAATGCCTGATTCCTGGCATGCGAAATGCGGCCTACGGGCGCATCATTAATGTCATCTCTACTTCCGTTAAACAACCCTTGCATGGTCTTGGGGTAAGCAATACCATTCGGGCATCCGTGGCCTCATGGGCCAAAACCTTATCGGCCGAGGTGGCACGCCATGGCATCACGGTCAATAATGTCTTGCCAGGCGCCACCAAGACCGAACGCCTCGAGCAGATCATCGGAGGAAAGGCTGCCCGAGAAGCGCGCAGCCCAGAGGAGGTGGAGCAGGATATGATCAACGAAATACCAGCGGGCCGTTTTGGACGTCCAGAAGAAATAGCGGCGGCCATTGCGTTCCTGGCCGGGCCATCAGCAGGCTACATCAACGGCATCAACCTTCCCGTCGACGGCGGCAGGACGGGATGTCTATAAAGAATCGATCAAAAAATACACTTCATGATTTCCCTATTGAACTACATCAACGGCTCTTTTGTGGCCGCGCAATCCGGAGAAACCCTACCCGTTTTCGAACCCGCCACCGGCCTAGCCTATGCCCATGCGCCGGTCAGCGCTGCGGGGGATGTCGACGCAGCGGTGGCTGCGGCCAAAGAAGCAGCTCGGGAATGGCGGCAAACATCGGCGGCCGAGCGGGCAGGCTGGCTCCATCGGTTGGCGGATGGAATTGAAAAGCGGATGGAAGAATTTGCCCGAGCAGAGAGCCGCGATCAAGGCAAGCCGGTGTCGCTGGCACGCCGAATGGACATCCCTCGGGCAGTCGATAATCTGCGGTTTTTCGCAGGTGCTGTGCTCCACGACCGTCAAGATGCGTTCGACACCGACCGGCAAGCCATCAATTATGTGTTGCGTAAGCCATTAGGGGTTGTGGCCTGCATCTCGCCCTGGAACCTCCCCCTCTATTTATTCACATGGAAGATTGCCCCTGCACTGGCCGCTGGAAATACTGTGGTGGCCAAGCCATCGGAGCTCACGCCCTACACAGCCTATATGTTGTCGGAATGGGCGCACGAAATTGGATTCCCCAAGGGCGTTTTGAATATAGTACACGGCTACGGAGGGCCCATAGGCGACCGATTGAACATACATCCCGATGTGAAGGCGGTTAGTTTTACGGGAGGAACGGCCACCGGTGCACGCATCGCAGCCCAAGCGGCGCCCCTCTTCAAAAAACTATCGCTCGAATTGGGGGGGAAGAATCCTACGGTCATTTTTGCCGATGCATCCTACGAAGAAGCACTTTCGAGTGCCGTGCGCTCCTCCTTCACCAATCAGGGTGAAATATGTTTGTGTGGCTCCCGGATTTTGGTGGAGCGATCAATTTATGATCGATTTCTGAAGGATTTTGTGGAACGGGTGCGGCAATTAACGGTCGGCGATCCCCAACATGACGACAGCCGTTTGGGGGCACTGGTTTCGGAAGCCCACCTCAATAAAGTGTTGGGCTATGTTCAGCTGGCGCTCGAAGAAGGCGGAGTGATTCACTGCGGTGGCCAACGCGTTATCCCTCATGGAAGATGTGCAGGTGGCTGGTTTATGGAACCTACCGTGATTGATGGGCTCCCCAATCAGTGCCGCACCAACCAGGAGGAGATTTTCGGCCCGGTGGTGACCCTACAAGCCTTCGATACCGAGCAAGAGGCCTTGGAGCTGGCCAACGGCACGGAATACGGACTAGCAGCCGGTTTATGGACCAGCGACGGGTCGCGCGTGCACCGGATGTCGGCCCAGCTCGATTTTGGCATTGTGTGGGTCAATTCCTGGCTCCTGCGCGATCTTCGAACTCCTTTTGGGGGAATGAAGTCATCGGGTGTCGGCCGAGAAGGGGGCTACGATGCCCTTCGGTTCTTCACCGAGCCCGTCAATGTTTGTATTAAGTACTAAAAATCAAGCAAGACGACCAATAACCGAAAAGCGCTCCAAAACCTGTTCCGTGTGGGGGGCGTCGGCGATTTCATCGCTGAGCTCTTGTCCGGCCCAATGCTCGTAGTGCTTGCCACCCCGCCAGAGGCGACTCAAACTCACGTCATAAATTAGGCCGCGACAAGCGATCCAGATTTCAGGTTTATCCTGTCCGTTGCGTAGGGCAAGCTGTGCGCGGGTGTACACAGGAAGAGGAACAGACGAATCGCGATCCACGGTTTTGGGGTTAACAAGAGTCGACAAATATGCGTCATATATTTCAACAGCCTGTTTTTTTGAAAGCCCACGGTAAATCAAACCTATTTCTTGACTTTCAAACCGGTATTTTTGACTTTCAAACCGGTATTTTTGACGATCAAACCCATATTTGTGCGTATGACAACAGAACAACGAGCATTGATCTTGCCGGTGAAGGGGGTGATGCCAATTATCGGCCAAGATTGTTTTTTAGCCCCCAATGCTACCCTCACGGGCGATGTGCAATTGGGTGACCGCTGTTCTGTTTGGTTTCAGGCCGTGATCCGGGGCGACGTGCACAGCATCCGTATTGGTGAACAAACCAACATTCAGGATGGCGCCATCATTCATGCCACCTACCAAAAAGCTTCCACCCAGATTGGCGCGCGTGTGAGTATTGGGCATCAGGCGATGATCCACGGCTGTACGTTGCATGACCATGTGTTGGTGGGCATGGGCGCGATCATTCTCGACCATGCCGTGGTGGAGTCTTATTGCCTGATTGCTGCAGGAAGCGTGGTGCTCGAGGGCACCGTGTGCGAATCCGGACATTTATATGCAGGTGTACCGGCCCGTAAAATCAAGCCCTTGACCGATGAGCAAAAGGCACTGATTGACCGCACGGCGGATCATTATGTCGCGTACGCGTCTTGGTACGATCAGTGATACAAGCAACCAGAAAGCTCAACCAACCGCTGATCAGCGCTTGACTAAGCCATAAAAGGGTTGCTGTACTTAAAGTTCTATTAACTTTTGTATGTGGGGTTTGCCTTTGTCGCGCAATTGGTCTATTTTCGTCGATTGATTTGACTTATAAACCGCTTTACATGCGTTCAATCGTATCTGCCTATCTTAGAAGCCTCATTCTGGGTTTGT
>VGGT01000116.1 GCA_016868485.1 Bacteroidota bacterium | reverse complement strand
ATCCCCGCCTTGCTCGATGCACTACGAACTGCTTCCAAGGCGTTTGGATCGGTAGATGAGGCGGGCGCCCATTTTTGCGCCATGGTGAGCGACAGACATGCCCAACGCATGCAAGCGCTTGTGGAGTCATCGGTGGCTTCTGGTGCTCGTGTGGAATGGGGCGGATCGCTGGTGCCCCAGACACGCCGCATGCAGCCAACCGTCATCACCCAAGTACACCGAGGCATGCCCGTGATGCAGGAAGAGATCTTTGGTCCCATCTTGCCGATTGTGGGCGTTGAACACCTCAACGAAGCCATTGACTTCGTGAATTCGGATGCCAAGCCCCTTGCCCTCTATGTATTTTCGCGCAATGCCCATAAAACCGATGAGTTCTTAAAGCGTACCTCAGCGGGAAATTGTTGTGTGAATGATGTTATTGTTCAAATCAGCAACCCCAACTTGCCCTTTGGAGGCGTTAACCATTCCGGTATGGGCCATTACCATGGGGAAGCAGGTTTCCTCACCTTTTCGCACCAGAAATCGATCTACCGGCAATCCCTCTGGTTGAATGTTAACCGGTTTTTGTACCCCCCTTATTCTGATCAAAAGGCACGCCTGGCCCGAAGGCTTTTGGGTTGGCTTCGTTGAAAATCCCAGCGTTCTATCCGCAAAACCTGTAGTACAGATGGAAACTCTAGGGTACAGATGGAAATTCTAGGGTAGAGATGGAAACTCCAGGGTGAATTGGGTGCCTACGCCCGGGGCGGTCTCGAACTTGATGACACCCGCATGCTGTTCCACAATTCGGCTCACAATGGCCAATCCCAAACCCATCCCCGATCCTTTGGTGGTAAAATTGGGTTCGAAAATGCGTTCTCTAAACGACTCGGGGATTCCTTGACCATTGTCGGCCACCAATACCGTATAATTCATTCCATCGCGCTTCAATTCGATGCATACCCGACGCCATCCGCTACCGCCTGCTGGGCATTGCGCAATAAATTCTGAAAAACCCGCTGAATTTGCTGAACATCGCCCATCATCGTTCCGGGGTCATCATTCGATAGATGATCCTCAAAGACAATCTCACCGATGTGCCCGAAAAGGGCCACAGCGGGTTGAATGCCGTCGCGCAGATCAAAAACTGCCTTTTTAAGGGGTTCGCTGCGGGCAAATGCCCCAAATTCGTCGGAAACAGCAGCCAAAACATCGATTTGCTCCAAAACCACGGAAAGATCCTCGCTTAATCGTTCTTCGAAACGATCAGGGTGTGTGCTTCGGTCGCGCAGCAGTCGCTGGAGCTTCAGCTTCATCGGGGTGAGCGGATTGCGGATCTCATGGGCGATTTGACGCGCCACTTGCCGCCAGGTTTGTTCCCGCTCACTTTTGGCCAGCAAGCGGGCACTTTCCTGCAACTCGAGCAGAAGCTCGTTGTAGGAGTGAATCAACAGCCCCACTTCATCATGACGCGGGTAGCCACCCATAGGCGCTTTCTCACCATGGCGGTTGCGCATCATTTGCAAGGTGAGCGCACGAATCGGCCTGGTTATTCGACGCGCCACACCATAGGAGAGCACGAAGGAAAACAAGAGCAGCAGCAAATAGAGTCGCAATAAATTACCTAAAAATGCGTTATACTCTGTTCTACCTACTGCATCGGAGCGCGGAACCACCATCTGCAGCACCCCTGCCAATCGATCGCCCCGAGGAAAAATAGGACGGTAGGCCGACCAGGCATCGACCCAGCCTTGCTGGTGGCCGTGCACGTATCGCGACTGCCCCTCCCGTGCCAAGGCCGTCCACGCTAAGGGCGCCAAGCGTTGGGTCACAAAGGGCAGGCGATCCACTTCAGGCAACGAACTGTAGAGCAATCGGCCTTGGCCATCGTAGAGCGCAAAATCGACCTGCATGCGGCGCGCCATTTCGGCCAAGCGATAATCGTCGACTCCGATAACACTTGAAAGGGGCTGAATGGATGGACCCACTACGAACTGGGCAGTTGAAGTGGTTCGGTTGAGCACATCCTCATTCAACAAAGGTGCCAGGGCGGTGTAGAGGTCCTCCAAACGAGCGGCGAGGTTGTCTTGCTGACTGGCCTCACGGCTGCGCACAGAATAGGCCAAAGTAGCGTATCCGCCTGCCACCACCGTAACCAGCCCCGTGGCCACCAAGCCCAGGCCTATTCGCTCGCGGTAGCCTAGCTGCCATCGAAGGTTGTTGCGCCCCAACCGACGGACCCCTTCGGTCATGAGGATCAGCAACCAAGTCGATAAGAGCAACGCAATACCCATGGCAGGGAGGTCGAGCCAATCCTGTGGACGAAAACTTACCACCAGGCTGCCGCCGTCTTTGAGCGGCGTAATGATGTGCTGGGCCTCCCGAACCAAACCAACAGAGGCAACATTGCTGGAGCGCCGATCTTGCATCGCTGAATCGTTAGAAGCCCCCACCCTGCTCCGATTGAGATCGCGATCGCGCAGTGGGTAGCTGATACTCCCATTCGACCGTTGCAGCAATCCATTTCGATACAAAGCGAATGAAAACTCTGGATAGGCATCATCGCCCCCAAGCGTACGGTTTGCCGCAAGCCCCCACATTCCACCGGAGGCTACAGGGTCGCGCCGAAGCAGCCGAAGGTAAAGGGTGTCGCTGCGACCGGAACGTTGCGGGAGGGGAACATTGATTCCGAATCCTTGCCGTGCCTGATCAGTGAACTGGCGGATGAGGGTTACGGCACTGGGCAATGTATCGACTTCAACCCCAGATGATAGGGTGTCTAAAGGGGAATTCCCCGCCCCGCTTTGCGAGAAAGCAGTGTCTCCAAGCACTTTTCGCCTCCTGATACCACCAATACGGGATGAGTCGAGCAGATCGATGACCGAATCTGCCCTTAGATCAGGCAAAAAACAGGTTTCCACCAGCTGATAGCGATCTAAATAGCCCGTTAAATGACCTAAAGTGATCAGGCTTTGCCAACGTTCGGGTGATGATTCATTACCGTAGATGCCAGAAAGCAATAACGAATCCGCCCGAAGACGGGGAATCATCGCGGATAATTCGGTGATGGCCCGCTCGTCGTAGGGGTTGGTTAGGCGTGCCGCCACCAAACTGGCCCGGTTCGCTTGCCGACGCGCCCCCCCATCGGCCAGCTGATAGGCAGCAGCCAATGAAAAATAAACCAACAAAACGCGCGACACGGACTGACCCATATGGGGGTGCCGCAAGCGCTTAAAAAAGCCCGCTCCCAGTTTATGGAGTAGATAGAAATACAGAACAATAACCAAGAGAGGCATCCAGAGTTCGGGTAAGCCCCGCAACCACGCCCCCTCACCGGTAAACGACAAAACGCCAAGCCACAAGCCCACCGATAGCAGCAATTGAATGATAAACGTCCTCGGTGGAGCTTGCAGGAGCCAACAACGCATCCACACCCCCCAAACTAAGGTGTTCAGCAAAACAAGAGCCACCACGGCAATAAATGCGGGAAGAGTGAAGGCATTGAGGCCCGTGAGCTCATTAAACGACAAGGGAATGCCACTGTTTACCAAGAGATCGCGGGTAACGAGCCAGGTGAGGGTGCTGAAGCACAGGGTGCCGAACAGCAGCAAAACACGTCCTACTCCACTGAGCTCCTTGCGCAGCGGTTGCAGTAGCGCGCGCCAAACAGCAGCGGGGTAAAGGGCAAGGGTGGCCGGAATGGCCCAAAGCATGGCCATATAAAGCCATAAATCGCCAAGGGATGGCAGCAGGCGATGCGATGCAAATAAGCCGGGGTCGAACCAAGCCAGGCGTTCCCAACCGCAGAACACCGAAAGGGGCAACAACAGCAGCCGCCACGATAGGAGTGCCAGCACCCACAGCATAAGTTTTCGGGCCAAGGGCATGGGCCTATTGCGTATGATCAGTATCAGCAGCAAACCCAGAAAAAGCGAGGCCAAGAGGCTGAGGCGTGCCACCCATAAGCCGTACTCAGCCATCTGAACCCCATCAATCGCGTTCGCAGTGCGCCAAGAAACCAGCCGGGCTTCTACTCGGCGGTAGGGATACCAAGCTCGCTGATCGGTGGGCTTGCCATTCCACAAAAACTCCACGGCTTCTTTGCCAGGCATGATTCGACCCTGGGGGTCGCAGAACCGCCAATTACCGGATTGGTAGACCAAAAGCGGGAAAGTAAATCGGTATCGGTTCATTCCCACCAAAGAATCGTAGCGCCAACAGATTTGTCGCGGCAAACGCATCCATCCCGATCCGATCAAGGCATCCTCGGAAGCGGTCAGCCGACCCTGGCTCCAATACATCAGGCTGTCGGCCCGGAATACCTGAAGCTGCCAATCGGGCAAACCAACCTGCTGGGCGGCCGCACCCCATCGGTTCAAGGCGGAAAAACCACCCGCCTCACAAAGCGATACCCATTCCTCAAAGGCTTGTTGTTGGGTACTCAACTGCTCCGAAAGGCGCTGTTCTTCTGATGCAAGAAAATCAGCCGGGGATCGCTTAGACACAAAGTGAAGGAGCAAGGTCAGCAGCAACAAGACAGCGGTCGATCCGCCCAACCAGCGGATGGCCCTACCAGCTGTTGTATTTGGATTAACGGTATGCACCCTGTTCCAAATAGTGCTGAACATACCGTGCTACTCCATCGAGGAGCGGGGTAAACGGCTTGCTGTAGCCGGCCAGGCGGAGGCGGTGCATGGAGGCGCAGGTGTAGTATTGGTAGCGCTCGGCCAATCCCTCCGGCATTTCGATGTACTCGATCCTCAATGGACAATCCATCGCGCGAAAGATGGCATAGGCCAGGCTGTTGAAACTCGCAGCGCTTCCACTGCCCAGGTTGTAGATGCCCGATCGAAACGGGGTCCGAAGCATCCATAAACAGAGGTCTAACACATCCTCAACATAAATAAAATCACGCATTTGTTCACCATCCGCCACCTCGGGCTTGTAGGAACGAAACAAGCGCAAGTACCCATCGGCTTTGATTTGCTTGTGGGCGTGATAAACCACTGATGCCATCTTCCCTTTATGGTATTCATTGGGGCCATACACATTAAAGAACTTTAATCCGGCCCACTGGGGGGGGGATGTTTGCGCTTTATGGGTAAATAAATCCACTCGGTGCTTCGACCATCCATAAGGATTGAGGGGATGCAAGCCTGCCAAGGCCTCCGGATCGTCGTCGAAACCCCGTGCTCCATCGCCATACGTGGCCGCAGAAGAAGCATATACCATGGGAATTGAATACCGAGTGCATAGGGCCCACAAGCGGAGGGTATACGCTTCGTTGAGGCCATAAAGCAACGACTCGTTCAGTTCGGTGGTATCGGTGCGCGCGCCCAAATGAAAAACAAACCGCAGCCGGGTATGATGCTCCTCCATCCAATCGAACAATTCGTTTCGGTGGATGCGTACGGCACCCGCTAAGGGCTGCAGGTTAGGCTGTTTATCGACCCGCGCAAAATCATCCACCAACACCAAAGGTCCCTCACCCTCTTCGCTCAGGCGGGCGGCAAGGCAACTTCCTATGAATCCAGCGGCTCCAGTAATCACCAACATATCAGGTCGATTTATTCCCCCAATATTAAGGAGTATTTCTTTGTAGTTTTATGGGATTTCATGAGAACCAACCGTCGGGGTTCATTAATCGTTCAATTGATTGTGTATGCTGCTAAAACCTAAGCTTTTTAAACGTATGCTGATTAAACGTATGCTGATTATACATTTGCTTGCTGCGCCCATCATCCTCGTGGGTGTGGCCTGTGATGCTATTCAAACGAATCATCAGAAAGCAGCTCATCAGAAAGCAGCTCATCCGAACGGCGAAAATGGCGTTGAGGTGCCACAAAATTTGGCGTTCAAAGCCAGCCTGACCCTCGACCGTTACCACCGTGCGGCCGCTGAGGTCCGTTTCGATGATTATTTTGGACTGATGACTGATTCTGCCGTATTCGTTGGCACCGATGCGGGCGAGCATTGGCGCAAGTCGGCCTTCATGGAATACGCCCGGCCGCATTTCGACAAGGGCAAAGCCTGGACAATGCGGGCGGTGGAGCGCCACCTTCATTTTTCGGTCGACAGCCAGTTTGTCTGGTTTGAGGAGCTTCTCGACACCCGAATGAAACTATGCCGCGGCTCTGGTGTGATGAGCAGACACGGACAAGACTGGCTTATCGAGCAGTATGTGCTGTCGCCGACTGTTCCCAATTCACTCATGAAAGAGGTGATTGATACCAAACGGCATTACGACGACTCACTGTTGAATGAAATTAAAATTAAATACAACATCAAATAATCAAACAACCTGATGAAAACAGCCCTCATCACCGGAGCATCAGATGGAATT
>VGGT01000115.1 GCA_016868485.1 Bacteroidota bacterium | reverse complement strand
AGCAGATTTAGTGGTATTAAGCGTTGATTTTTTCATGCGTTAGAAAGGATTGTTCTGAATAGATTGTTCTGAATAGATTGGGGATCAACCAAATAGGTTTTTAGGCTCTACGTATAAAGATCGTCTAATTTTTGGCGAATATACTTCGAAACAGCGAACCAAGTACTCAAAAAACCAATGGCAAGGGCGATGATGAGCAGGCCAACAGACAGCATGAGCAATTGAATGGGAAGTTCATCGACCTGAAGCTGGGGAAAATAATACCAGATGCTTGCTTGAATAACAAGCAACAAGGTCAGGGTAATGAGCCATCCCCATACCGCCTGCCACATCGACCGGTTGAGATAGGGTGAGCGGATAAAACGGGGCGTGGCCCCCACCAACTGCATGCTGCGGATCAGAAAACGCTCGGCATAGAGCGATAAACGCACACTGTTGTGGATCAGTGCAACGGCAATAAGGGCCATCAGCAGGGCCACGCCCGCCAAGAACCAGAGAACACGCCGTATGTTTCGGTTGATGAGATCGAGCAAATCGCGTGGATAAAAGACATCGCTGATTCCGGGTTGCCGAATCAGAAATGTCCGTAATGCTTCCAGGCTGTCGCTCCGCACCCAATCCGATTTCATCTGTACTTGAAAAGAGGCAAGCAATGGATTATACCCCAAAAAATCAAGGAAGTCTTCCCCCAGTTCCTGAGAAAGTTCCAATGCGGCGGTGTCCTTCGACACAAACCGAACCGCGCGGACACCCGAGTAGAACGAAAGTTGTTTTGAGACATTTTCCCTTTGTCGATCGCTGGCATCTTCCTTTAGATAGATCTGCACCTGCAGCTCTTCCCGCAATAAATTACTCATGGCTCCGAGTTGCAGCCAAAGCAGGCCGAACACCCCCATCAGCAGAAGCACAAGGGCTATTCCCACGGTGGCCCACACCCTGCTGCGCAATGCACGCCGTTTAAAATAACCAGAAGTACCGTTATTTGACAACTCTTTTGTGTTATTATGATGAATAAATTATGATCATCAAGAGGTGCTTAACCACCGCGAAAATCTTTGCAAAATGATAAAAAATTCCATCTGATACGCCTTCATCCGATCAAAATTCATAAAATCAGACGAAAAACGGAGGGTTCATACCCCTATTTTTGCGCCAACAGTTTATACACCCATGAGTGAGTATCATTTTGCTGAGGAAGAACAACGATGGCAGGCCTTTTGGGTAGAAAAAGGCATCCATCATACGCCCGACGACCCAGAACGCCCTACCTATTATGTGTTGGATATGTTTCCCTATCCTTCGGGTGCTGGATTGCATGTGGGTCATCCACTGGGCTATATAGCCAGCGACATCATGGCACGCTATCATCGGATGCGTGGCTATGCCGTCCTCCACCCCATGGGATTCGACGCCTTCGGTCTTCCGGCCGAGCAATATGCCATACAGACGGGTCAACACCCGGCCCAAACAACGAAAGAGAACATCAAGCGATATACAGAACAGCTCAAGAAAATGGGCTTCTCGTATGATTGGTCGCGGACTGTGACCACCAGCGACCCGGCCTACTACCGTTGGACGCAATGGATCTTTCTGGAGCTCTTCAACAGTTGGTTTGATCGTGATGCGCAGGACGGTGTTGGTGGGGCACGCCCGATAAATGAGTTGATTCGGCATTTCGAAGTACACGGCACCGCACAACTTCGTGCGGCTTGCGCCGACGATGCACCGGCTTTTGGTGCAACAGACTGGAATGGGTTCAACGAATCGGAACGTTCGGAAATGCTCATGCACTACCGACTGGCCTATTTGGCCGAAGCCCGGGTGAATTGGTGCCCTGCCTTGGGCACGGTATTGGCCAATGACGAGGTCAAAGACGGTGTTTCGGAGCGTGGGGGGCACACGGTCGAGGCCCGAATGATGCGGCAGTGGATGCTGCGCATCACCGCCTACAGCGCCCGCTTGCTCGACGGACTCAACGACTTGGACTGGTCGGATGCCATTAAAGAGCAACAGCGGCATTGGATAGGCCGTTCGACCGGCGCACGCGTTCGGTTTTCTTTGGAGAAAACGGGGAATTCGCACGAACAAGAGCATGCGCAAGGCCAGGGGACGGATGGGACGGATGGGGCGGATGGAGCGGATAGGGCGTATGCCGTGGGTGATGGGGCGGATGCTGTGGGTGATGAACATCCCATAGAAGTTTTCACAACCCGTCCGGATACCCTGTTCGGCGTTAGTTTTCTGGTGTTGGCACCCGAACACCCCCGGGTGATGGACCTCACCCTACCTGCTCACCAAGCGCGCGTGGAACACTATGTTCTTCAAGCGCAACTCCGGTCGGAGCGGGAGCGGATGGCCGAGGTAAAAACCGTAAGCGGTGTGCCCACCGGTCGGTATGTGATCAACCCCCTGAATGGCGCACGCGTTCCGATATGGGTGGCCGATTATGTGCTGGCAGGCTATGGAACCGGTGCTGTGATGGGTGTTCCAGGCAGCGATGAACGGGATTGGCGTTTTGCGCAACATTTCAAATTGCCCATCATAGCCGTCGTTGAAGGAACCGACCCGGAAAAAGGCGCCGAAAGTACGCGCACCGCCCGCATGATCAACAGTGATTTTCTGAATGGGTACACGGCCGACGATGCCATACCCCTGGCGATTGAACGGCTGGAACAACTCGGACAGGGCGAGGGCACCACCCAATACCGCCTGCGTGATGCCATTTTTAGCCGTCAACGGTATTGGGGCGAACCGGTTCCTATTGCCTTTGGTGCGCACGGCCCGGTGGCGGTCGACCCCTCCGATCTACCCCTCCTGCTCCCCGCAGTCGATAAATACCTCCCCACCGAAGAGGGTGAACCGCCATTGGCCCGCGCCCAAGACTGGACGTATCGAGGCATGCCATTAGAAACAACCACGATGCCCGGATGGGCCGGTTCCAGTTGGTATTTCTTGCGCTACATGGACCCCCACAACATCGAGGAATTTGCATCGCGTGCGAAAACGGATCGGTGGAAACAGGTCGACCTCTACATGGGTGGTGCCGAACATGCCACCGGGCACCTGCTCTATGCCCGCTTTTGGACTCAGTTTTTGTTTGACCGGGGATGCATCGGCTTTCGAGAGCCCTTCCGCCGATTGGTCAACCAAGGCATGATTCAGGGCGTGTCGGCCTATATGCAGCGGGTTCGATTGCCCGAATGCAGCACCCATCCCAAGCCCTCGACCCGTGTGCTCACCGAAACAAATAAAAACGGGGAACCCTCGACCCGTGTGCTCACCGGAACAAATAAAAACGGAGAACCCCTGCGTTGGGAATGCCCTTCGGCCTACACCAATGCCTGGATCAGTGCGGGGCTGCTGATTGACGGTGCCGAAGCAGCGGGCAAGGTTTCGGTTGATGTGGGTCTGGTCGACCAAAACCGTCTGAACTGCGCGGAATGGAAACAGCAAGAAACAGGGCCCGACGCCAAAGATTGGCTATTGATGGGCGAAAACGGCTTCATCACCGCTGCGGGCCATGCCCCGCATGAATGCAGCGCTGATGAACTCGTCTTTTTTACCACGCCAGAGGTGGAGAAAATGTCGAAATCGAAGCGCAATGTGGTGAATCCGGATTGGGTGGTGGACCAATACGGGGCAGACACCCTGCGGATGTACGAAATGTTCCTTGGGCCCTTGGAGGACAGCAAGCCTTGGGATACGCAGGGCATCGAAGGGGTATATCGATTCCTGCAAAAGCTGTGGCGGATGTGCCACCCGGGTGGTCAATTCTCACTCGAACAGGGGGAGCCCACAGATCAGGAATGGAAAAGCCTGCATAAACTTCTGCTGAAAATTGGTGCCGATATCGAACGTTTTTCGTTTAATACGTGTGTAAGCGCCTTTATGATTGCTGTAAATGAACTCCAGTCGATGGGATGCCGCAAGCAGGCGATCATAGACCCGTTGGTACGTGCCCTGGCCCCTTTCGCCCCCCATCTGTGCGAGAGTCTGTGGCAGTCTATGGGCATGCCGGATTCGGTTCATCTCAGTGCATTTCCTGTTGGTGACCCCGAACGGGTGCGGGAAGACGACTACAACTACCCCATACAGGAAAACGGCAAAATGCGCTTCAACTTGAACCTACCCCGCGCGGCTTCGGCCGATGAGCTGCAAGCTTTGGTGATGGCCAATCCACGCGTGCACCAGCTCTGCGGTGATCGCAAACCCAAGCGCGTGGTGGTGGTGCCGGGCCGAATCGTTAATCTTGTCTTTTAAGAAATCCTTAATTTTAACTTCACTTTACTCGTTTCATTTATGCCTCGAACTACCCGCCTGCTGCAAAATACCATGGGCTTGCCTCGAACTACCCGCCTCCTGCAAAGTACCATGGGCTTGCCTCGAACTACCCGCCTGCTGCAAAGTACGGCCACACTGCACCCAAGGAGGGCGCATTTTACCCTGTTGATTGGCGGACTGTTCCTGGCCGCGATCCATTTTGTTCAACCCACCCAGGCACAATCCACTGAGCTTCTGCGCGAGGAAATGCTCTGGGATTTTCAAATGGTGGGGGCACCGCAGGTATCACCCGATGGCAAATCAGCCGTCTACAGTGTCCGCTACAACAACCTGACCGACAACAAGGGGCAGTCGGACCTGTTTCTTCTGGATCTGGCCACCGGCAGCAGCCGCAGGCTCACCCAGACCCCCGGCTCGGAGCACAGCTACAGCTGGAGGCCCGACGGACAACGCATCGGTTACCTCAGCAGCGCCGGTGGCAGTAGTCAACTGTGGGAAATGATGCCCGATGGCAGCGGCGCACAGGCCGTCAGCCGCCACCCGGAGGACATCAGTGGATATGGGTATAGTCCGGCGGGCGACCAGATATTTTTCACCGCCTCGGTCTTGCTCGACAGCAGTCTGCAACAGCGCTACCCCGAATTATCCAAATCGACCGGCATGTTGTTCGATGGCCTGATGCATCGGCATTGGGACCAATTCGCCGACGGCACCTACAGCCATGTCTTCATACAGGATTACCGCAATGGTGCGCTTCAAGGCCAGCCCATCGACATTATGGCGGGCGAACGCTTCCACAGCCCCATGCCCCCCTTTGGTGGCAGCGAACAAATCTGCTGGTCGCCCCGAGGCGATTACCTCATCTACACCTGCAAGAAGCTCCGCGGAACCGAAGCCGCGCAAAGTACCAACTCCGATTTGTACGTCTATGAACGCACCAGCAAGCGTACCATCCGGCGCACAAAGGGACTCATGGGCTACGATACCGATCCGCAGTTTTCGCCCGACGGCCGCTACCTGGCTTGGCTCAGCATGGAACGCGATGGCTATGAAGCCGATAAAAACCGCATCATGTTGATGCCATTTCCAGACGGAGAACCACAAGATATCACCGCCTCATTCGACCGCTCTGCCGAGTCTTTTGTGTGGTCGACCGATGGCAACCGAATCCTGTTCACCGCAGGCACCCAGGGAACGGTTCATGTTTTTGAATATGCCCTCGACAGCCTGCTGGCCGCCCGTACCTATGCCCTCAAAAAGAACCAAGTCTACCGCAATTTCCGGCAAATCACCTCGGGTGATGTGAATTACGCGGGCATCAGCTTCCTGCCTTCGGCTGGTGGCGGATCACTCATCGCCCAACGGCAGAACATGCTCAGACCGAATGAGCTGTTTCGCATCAACCTAAACAACGGATCGGTTCAGGCCCTCACCGACCACAACGGTCCATTGGTGGCGCGTTTGAAGCCCGCTCGTGTGGTTTCGCGCACCATAGGCACCAGCGATGCGCGGAGCATGCAAACCTGGGTGATCTATCCCCCCGATTTCGATTCAACCAAGCGCTACCCCACCCTGTTGTATTGTCAGGGCGGCCCCCAGAGCATGATCGGACAATCGTTCAGCACCCGTTGGAACTTCTATCTGATGGCCAGCAAGGGCTATATCGTGGTGGCACCGAACCGCAGAGGGCTGCCGGGCTTTGGTCAGGCGTGGAACGAGGCCATTTCGGGTGATTGGGGTGGGCAAGCCATGCGCGATTACCTATCGGCCATCGACAGCATGAGTCAAGAAAAGTACGTGGACTCCGATCGTTTGGGTGCTGTGGGCGCCTCTTTTGGTGGTTATTCGGTCTATTGGCTCGCAGGCAACCACAACAAGCGCTTTAAGGCCTTTATCGCGCATTGTGGGGTCTATAACCTAGAGGCTATGTTCGGACAAACGGAGGAGATCTTCTTCACCGACTTCGACATGAAAGGGAGGCCATGGGATGTGCCGACTCCACGCAGCTATACCGATTTCTCACCCCATCGCTTTGTCGGGCGCTGGGATG
>VGGT01000114.1 GCA_016868485.1 Bacteroidota bacterium | reverse complement strand
GAAATTTCGTAGCCATCCTTCCCTGCGATAACCGAAGAAAGTGTTGACTTTCCTGAACCATTGGGTCCCATGATCGCATGCACCTCGCCCGCAGGGATACGGAGATTAACCCCCTTCAGGATTTCTTTGCCTTCAACAGAGGCTCTCAGGTTTTCAATTTCCAAAAGCATATACGTTCGCGCTCGATTTTCTATTTAGGTGATTATTAAAATGATTGAACATGATGATTTTAAGGTCATTAAACTATCCTACTGAACCCTCTAGTGAAATAGCCAGCAACTTACGGGCTTCCACGGCGAATTCCATTGGAAGATGATCCAGAACCTCACGTGCATAGCCATTCACTATCATGGCTATGGCCGATTCGCGGCTTAATCCCCGCTGCGTGCAGTAGAAAAGAATGTCCTCCGCAATTTTGGAGGTTGTCGCTTCATGTTCAACAATGGCTGTCGGTTGATGGATTTCAAAATAAGGAAAGGTATGTGCGCCACAACGATTGCCCATAAGCAGTGAATCGCATTGGGAATAATTCCGGGCTTTAAGCGCTGACTTTCTGATTTTGACCAAACCTCTGTAGCTGTTCTGACTGCGTCCAGCGCTGATGCCTTTGCTCACAATTCTGCTTTGCGTATTCTTTCCGATGTGAATCATTTTGGTGCCGGTATCGGCCTGTTGCAAATGGGTAGTCATGGCCACTGAATAAAACTCGCCGCGGCTATCATCGCCCTGCAGAACCACACTCGGATACTTCCAGGTAATTGCCGAGCCCGTCTCCACCTGAGTCCATGAAATTTTACTTGAAGTCCCTTTACATAAACCTCTTTTTGTAACAAAGTTATAAATACCTCCTTTGCCATCTTTATCGCCCGGGTACCAATTTTGTACGGTGGAATATTTAATCTCACCACGATCTAATGCCACCAGTTCAACGACGGCAGCGTGCAGCTGGTTCTCGTCGCGCTTAGGAGCTGTGCAGCCCTCTAAATAGCTTACATAACTATCTTCAGACGCCACAATCAGGGTCCGCTCAAATTGTCCCGTTCCACGTGCGTTGATCCGAAAATAGGTACTTAATTCCATGGGGCAACGAACCCCAGGCGGTATGAACACGAAGGAGCCGTCCGTAAAAACAGCACTGTTCAAGGCCGAGAAAAAGTTGTCGGTAAAAGGGACCACAGTTCCGAGGTAGGCACGTACCATTTCAGGATACAGGTGAACAGCCTCACTGATGGAACAAAACAGTACACCCTTCTCGGCCAGTTTTTCCTTGAAGGTGGTGACCACCGAAACAGAATCCAAAACAGCATCAACCGCCACGCCTGCCAGCATCATTTGTTCCTCAAGAGGTATGCCCAATCGGTCATAGGTCGATTTAATCTCTGGGTCTAGTTCATCGAGACTTTTCAAAACCGGCGCAGCCTTTGGTGCTGCGAAATAGCTTATGTCTTGGTAGTCGATGGCGGGATAAGTCAATTTCTGCCAATGGGGTTCTTTTAAACCCAGCCAATGTTTGTAGGCTTTTAATCTCCATTGCAGCAACCAATCCGGTTCATTCTTTCGCTGGGAGATGAACCGAATGGTATCCTCAGTCAACCCTTTTGGGATAATCTCCTGTTCAATATTGCTTTCAAATCCGTGTGGATAATCTCGCTCACTCAGTTGTTCCAGAAGCTCCTGTTCTGATTGGGCCATGAATTTGATGGGTTAAGCCTATTTCCGTTAATAAAATCTAATATGAGTAACAAAGGTACCGCTTTTCTGTTTGTACTTCTCCAAAACATAAGAGCTGGGTCGCCTTTGCAAGGATTACGAAGGCCACCAAACAATCGGCTCTTTATTCAGAAACAAGTTAATTCCCTGGCGGCACTCTACTGACGATCTAATTTCGGCATTGCGCAATGCGGCCCTTTCGAGCGCTTCATGGAGTGTCAAATCCTGAACCTCTGCGAGTAATTTCCTGGTTGCAGCCAAACTACCTGGGGCACATCGCGCAGCAATATTTCGCGCAAAGGAATCTACAGTAGACGCAATTTCATCTGCCGCCACCACAAAACTGATCAGGCCATACCGCAGCGCTTCTCTGGCCTCGAGAATATCGCCACTCAGCAGCAATTCCCGCGCCCGCGATTCACCAATTTTTCTGACCAAGAAAACAGAAACCAGCGCAGGAATAAAGCCAATGCGTACCTCAGTGTATCCAAATGTTGCCGAAGGAACCGCAAAACAAAAATCACACAGTGTTGCCAATCCGCATCCCCCGGCCAAAGCGGGACCCTCCACCTGGGCAATGAGCACTTTAGGGCTATCATACATCAATTGATACAGCTCCATCAAGGCTCTGGAATCGGCCAAATTTTCTTCTAGTGAGTTGTTTTGGAGCGATTGCAAATAGGAAAGGTCTGCACCTGCACTAAAAGCCGGGCCCTGTCCGGAGAACACAATGATTCGACAACTTGAATCTTCAAAAAAACTTCGCAATGCCGATTTCAATTCAGCAACCAAACGGTCATTAAAGGCATTTCTCTTTTCGGGTCGATTCAAGACGATTCGCCCTATTCCTTCCTCAATCTGGGCTTGGATGTATTGATATTCCATAGGTTGATGGCTCCTTCTTCGGAGACGCAATGGCATGTGGCCTGTGTACGCCGAGTAAGGACTCTAAGTTTGCTGCAAAAATACGGCTTATAAACCGATCCTAAGATGAGCGTCGGATAATTGTCGGCCAGTCTGAGAATGGTCTCTTTTTTCCATTTAGATTCTAAGATCAAGACATCCGCGATGGGCAACTCGGTAAGTCGATCCTCATTCCATTGCGATACCCATAGGGCTGTTTTGTTGTTCCAGCGGATCCATACCACACCCTTATGGTTGATGGTTGTAGGGTGCTGAACCCCCTCATGGCTCAAAGGATCGATGGAACCAAACACCATCGAATCTTCAGTATGTCGCCAAACCCATCCTTGTCGACCCTCCCTTACCGCTGCCGAACCTTGCCCATAGCCTTCAAACACATAAAAGGCATTACTGCTGCTCAACTTCATCAGTTGCACCAGACCAACCACATACCACGCAATGGCAATCGACCAGCTGGCCTGGCGGGCCCATTTTATATGGATGAGCCAGCCTAAAGGAATCAATACAATCAGGGCCAGTGCCATGAATAAATCTATTTTCGTCCAGTACCATCCCGTGCTCTGCGCATGGGGTAACGCGGCAATCCATATGGTGATTTCATTGATACAATAGAGTAAAGCAGACAAAAGATAGGCGAATATTTTCGCCAAAGGCGGTACAGCACTCAGCAGTGCGAGCAACAACGTGCCAATCAATGCGGGGGCAGATAGGGGTACCACCATTAGATTGGCCGGGAGAAAGTAGACGGGGAATTTGTGAAAGAAAAATAAAACCAAAGGGAGGGTAAACCATTGGGCAGAAATCGACAAGGAAGAGAGCTCCCAGGCCTTATCAAGCCATTTGTTTTTGAACCAGAATAAGGAAAACAAACGGGGATGAAGAAAAAGAATGCCGAAAACGGCTGCATAGGACAGCAGAAAGCCGGGTTGAGTAGGCAGAAGGGGGTCAAACCAGACTTGGATCCATGCCGAAGCCGACATCAGATTATACGAGGATGCCTGTCTGCTCCACAGTTTGCCTGCGGCGGCCAGGCTAAACATACCCGATGCACGAACAACTGAAGGGGATAATCCGGTAAGCAGGGCATAGGCCCACAACATCAACAGGATGCCCAATGTCGAAGTCTTTTTCGGCAATCTCAAAAAAGTGAACATGAACCATGAGCACATCAAATAGAAGATTCCAACATGCATTCCCGAAACCGCCATCAGATGAATCAGCCCGCTCCCCGAAAACGCTTGTTCCAAATCGTCATTCATTCCTTGACGCTCACCTAAGAGGATCGCGCATGCCAAGGCTGCCTCACGCTGAGGGAGGTATGTCGATATCGCCCTACAAACGTGAATGCTGAGCCTCTGGGCCCTATGGCGTAGACTGATGTGCAGCAGAGGTTTGAAATGCGCGATTTTGATGTAATCAGAATTGATTTTGAGTCGACCTACAAGCCCCTTGTTTCGTGCGTTCCCTTCAGAGTCAAATGCATGGGGGTTGCGCAAATTGTGGAAACGACGCAACTGTGCGTTCCGAACGACAATGAAAGTCCCCGGAGGTGGTGCCCTCCAGGCCGTGTCGGTTTCTAATCGAATCCGTGATTTGAATCGATTCAAGGTATCGGATCGATCAGAGCCCATCCAGCGGCAAACAACCCGTATTCTGTGTTGACTTGTGTCGGCTATGCCATCAACCTGTAATAAACAAGCCGGAACAACGCATTCAACGGGAAGACGGGCCTGGTATGACGAAAAATGTAGACTGAGGTTGAGCCAAGCGAGCCATAGTATGCCCAGTCCCGTTGATAGTCCAGTAAACCAACGCAGCGTAAAACGCCCTCTTAATGTGCGCATCAACCCAAAATGAACAGCAGCAAAAAGGGGAATTGCCCACATCCAACATGAGTCTTGTTCTATGGACGCCGGTGGAAGAATAAGGGCAAGACCCATCCACAGAAGGACGCGGAAAAAAGGGACCTCAGCCCAAGAAAAAAAGACCGGACGAACCATTTGGCAAAGTTCGAACAGTCGAAGGGCAGTAGCCGTATGTTAAACGAATATATACGGAAGCAGGAGTTTAGCCCCTGAATTCACATAAAAAATGGGGGATATTGGCCTCGAAGAATCGATCGCCTTTGGGGGTAAATCCACTCGACTCATAAAAGCTCAGGGCGTGTTCCTGCGCGTGTAAATAGATCACTCTGCCGTCTTTGGGCAGACGCTCAAGTGCCTCGCTCAGCAGTGCGCGGCCAACACCCCGTTTCCGGAACCGAGCCAAAACGGCCATACGTTCAATTTTCCAGCCTTTTTCGGTCGATCTATAACGGGCGGTGCCAACGGCTTGTTCCTGCCAAAGCGCGATGAGATGTATAGCTGATGTTTCAAATTCATCATACTCCTCATCGGGATGAACGTCTTGTTCCAGTACAAAAACCTGTTTTCGGATGTCAAAAACAGTGGGTAAATCTTCAGCCAAGGCCGCTCTGACCTGCAATACTGTTGATCCTTCGTTGGGTGTTGCCTTCATATTGTGCCCACAATTTCGTATTTTTGCATTTTAGTTTATTCTATTTTTTATGAGTCAATCCCATATTCAAAATCTATTAGGCGACCAAGCTGCTTTTTTGTTGGATCACCGATGTCAAACCATTCCTGCAGCACAGCTTCATGTGCCTGGCCCTGATTTTATCGACCGGGTTTGGTCCGATTCCAACCGCAATATCCCCACTTTAAGAAGTTTACAGTCACTATACAACCATGGGAGGCTTGGAGGCAGCGGATTTTTGAGCATTTTACCAGTCGATCAGGGCATCGAGCATTCAGCCGGTGCCTCCTTTGCACCCAACCCCGTTTATTTCGATCCGGCCAATATCGTGGAATTAGCCATTGAAGGCGGCTGTAATGCCGTAGCTTCCACATACGGCGTATTGTCGTCTGTGGCCCGGCGTTATGCTCATAAAATACCTTTTGTGGTGAAAATAAACCACAATGAGTTTTTAAGCTACCCCAATCGTTATGACCAAATTCTCTTTGGTACTGTTCAGGATGCATGGAACATGGGGGCTGTAGCAGTAGGTGCTACCATTTACTTCGGCTCTGAAGAGTCGGGTCGGCAAATCGTGGAGATCGCAAAGGCATTCGAGCATGCCCACCAATTAGGAATGGCTACTATTTTGTGGTGCTATACCCGAAATTCGGGTTTCAAGCTTGATGGGGTAGACTACCACGCATCCGCCGACCTCACCGGACAGGCCAATCATTTGGGGGTGACCATTCAGGCAGATATCATCAAGCAAAAATTGCCGGTGAACAATGGGGGATACCTCGCCACCAAACACGGGAAAACCCACGCAAAAGTGTATGATCAACTCAGCAGTGCGCATCCGATTGACCTTTGCAGGTATCAGGTGGCCAACTGCTATATGGGTAGAGCGGGCTTAATCAATTCTGGAGGGGAATCGAAAGGCGCAAGTGATGTGCAAGAAGCCGTTGTGACGGCGGTGGTGAATAAACGTGCTGGTGGCACGGGATTAATTTTGGGCAGGAAAGCTTTTCAAAAGCCATTGAAAGAGGGCGTTGCGCTGCTGAATGCCGTGCAAGACGTTTACCTCGATTCTGATATTAGCTTGGCTTAGTTTCGTTGAATGGCCTGGTTTAGAAGATCCACCACTGGTGTAAGCAGTCAGCCCAAACTGGAGGTTCCCGAAGGTTTGTGGCATAAGTGTCCGTCTTGTAAAGCAGCATTGCTC
>VGGT01000113.1 GCA_016868485.1 Bacteroidota bacterium | reverse complement strand
CGCCCAGATGGTACCCGAAACGCATTGTATCTCCTTTCGTATACGCTTCTGTGTTTGTCGATTACCGATGCGGAACAGCTGTTTTCAACCTCCGCCGTCGGATTGTTGTTTGCTGTGTGCGTTTCCTGTTTGCATCAGGCCACATTCCAAAAGCGGCCAGAGGCGCTGGTAGCCCTATCGGGCTTCCTTATGTCCTTGCTCATCATGATTTACCCGGCTTCTTATCCCTGGATGCTTATTTTGCTTCTGCTGCTGATTTTGGCCGAAGAATTTTCATTTAGAATGCTTGCTGTGTTTTTAGTTGGGGTGCTTTTGGTTCCTTATTTATGGTTTTCATTCTCTTACTTGTTTCAACAACCCCTTGTTTTTTTGGGGTGGGTGGGATATGTGCCATGGGCAGAGCCTGAGTCAATGGGATCCTCTGTCTTCTTGCCATGGGTCAGTGGGGTAGGGGCCTTTCCAGTGATCGCCGGTATAACAGCAACGCTTTTGAACCGGCAATCCCGGACCCGGATCTCAAGGACTACCCAGCGTCACATGGGAATCTTGCTCGTCTCAGGCATTTGCTTACTTATTTTGGCATATACCCAGATCATTCCCCTGAATCCGTTGCCGCAGCTTCTGTTTTTATTGCCTGCAATGGCTTACCTATCGGCGCGTGGACTAGAACGCATGGCGCAAAGTCCCTACAGCGAGCTGTTTCTTTGGCTGTGGATGGCATTGGTTTGTGGTGGTGCTGAGGGGCTGAATCGTTGGGTATTTTCATCATTTTTGCCCTTATGAAAATAGGTGTTGTCGTATTCCCAGGATCCAATTGCGATGAAGATACCCTCTATGCATTCGAACAATTAACGGGTAAAAGGCCAAGAACCATCTGGCACAAGGAAACAGACCTGGGCGGTGTGGATTTAGTGGTGCTCCCGGGCGGCTTTTCCTATGGCGATTATCTTCGGTCGGGGGCCATTGCCCGGTTTTCTCCGGTTATGGAAGCCGTGGTGCGGCATGTGCAACGGGGCGGATTCCTCTTGGGTATTTGCAATGGTTTTCAGGTACTCACAGAAGCCCAATTGGTGCCCGGTGCACTTCGACACAATGTGAGCCGACGTTTTGTATGTAAACCCGTACACATCAAACCGGCCACCACCCGGAGTCTGATGACCCGGCACCTCGACCCCAATCAACCCTTGCTCATCCCGATTGCCCATGGCGAAGGCAATTATTTCATCGACAACGACGGCTACCAATCCCTCTTGGACGGTGATCAGGTGTTGTTTCGTTTTTGTGGCCCCAGTGGCGAATGCGCGGATGAATGGAACCCCAACGGATCGATGGGGCATATCGCTGGGGTATGCAACAAGGAGCGTACGGTTTTTGGGATGATGCCCCATCCCGAGCGGGCTTCGAGTGCTTTGCTCGGCATGACCGACGGAACATTAATATTGTCTTCACTGCTCGGCCTATCGGTCATTGAGGCCTAGATTACATAGTATTTTTCATTAGGCGCTTATTTTTTGGCCTGGTAAAAGACAGGGGTTTACCCCCCAGACAGTTGGTTGACCCACGCTCGGGCTGCCCGAAACGACGACATTCGACCTTCCGAAACCTCTACTTCCATTTGTTCCATGACCCGTCGCAGGGGGATGTCTTGTTTCATGCGAACAAGCCACTGCTCATAAACGCTTCGTTTAAAAGCCTCCACTTCTTGCCGACTGCGGTTTTGTTTGAGCCTACCCGAGGCGAATGCATGCTCAAAAAAGTGATCAATGGCCTCAATAATTTCTGTATGCCCCGTTTCGGGTGGTGTCGACGAACACAACAATATCGGCTCCATACGTGAATCCGAACCTTGGGGCATCATACGAGCCACATGCAAAAGACGTGCGGCAGCCTCCCGGGCTGCAGGCAAGGATGGCCCGTCGGCCTTGTGCACAATGAAAAGGTTGGCGTGTTCCATGATGCCCCGTTTGATGCCCTGTAATTCATCGCCCGTTCCGGGCATCAACAGCAGCATAAAGCAATCCACCAGATCCGCGATCAAGGTCTCGCCCTGACCGACACCAACCGTTTCTACCAACACCCGGTCAAATCCAGCAGCCTCACAGAGCAGGATGCTCTCTTTCGTAGCACGGGCAACACCACCAGGGATGTTGCCCGACGGACTCGGACGAACATAAGCGTGTGGATGGGCAACCAAACGATCCATCCTTGTTTTGTCGCCCAAAATACTTCCGCCGCTGAGGCTACTGCTTGGATCGATGGCGAGCACGGCCACCCTATGCCCCCGTTCAATGAGCCTGATCCCCAAGTAATCAATGAATGTGCTTTTACCAACGCCCGGGATGCCCGTAATTCCCATTCTACGGCTGTTTCCTGTATAGGGTTGAAGGAGTGCCAAAAGAGCGTCGGCGCGTTCTTGGTCGGATGCCAGGCTGCTTTCTACCAAGGTAATGGCTTGCGCCAGCGAACTGCGATCCCCTCCGCGGATGCGGTCTGCCCATGCCTGCATGTTGTGGTCCTTTGGAAAGGAAGGCGGCGCGGACTGACTCATCATGAATGACCTTAATCTTTAACGTAGGGCCTCCAAACGGCTCAGGATTTCGTTGGCAGCGTCGGTTACCCGTGTTCCCGGACCAAATACCGCGCAAACACCGGCCTCCAGAAGCAACGGAATGTCGTTGGGAGGGATTACGCCCCCTGCAACCACCAGAATGTCGGGTCGTCCCAGTTCGGCCAAGGCAGCAATGAGTTCAGGGAGTAGGGTGAGGTGACCGGCCGCCAATGTAGAAGCGCCCACTACGTGCACATCGTTGTCGACTGCTTGTCGGGCCGTTTCCGTCGGCGTCTGAAACAAAGGACCAACGTCGACATCAAACCCAAGGTCTGCAAAAGAAGTGGCGATGACATGGGCCCCACGGTCGTGACCATCTTGTCCCATTTTCGCCACCATGATGCGGGGGCGTCGGCCGGTCGACTCGGCGAAACCGGCAGTGCGCTGCCGGGCTGCCTCAAAATCTTGATCCTGTTTCATTTCTCGCGCATAAACGCCGCCAATCGATTTGATCTCGGCCTTGTAGCGACCAAACACCTGTTCCAAGGCAGCGGAAATTTCTCCCAATGTGGCCCGAGCCTGGGCGGCTTGAACCGTTAACTCGAGGAGATTGCCCGGCCGCTCGCCCGAAGCACATGCCGAGAGTGCAGACAGGGTGTCGGCCACACGATGGGCATCGCGTACGTTCTTCACCGCCTCAAGGCGCTCTACTTGCTGGCGACGCACACGGGTGTTGTCGACCTGTAAAACATCGAGTTGCGTGGGTCTGCCCGATGAAAATCGGTTGACGCCCACAATAATGTCTGCACCCCGATCGATTCGGGCTTGTTTGGCCGCGGCCGCCTCCTCAATTCTCATTTTGGGGATACCTGTAGCAATGGCCGCCGCCATTCCGCCGAGCGCTTCAATTTCTGCAATATGCCTGCGCGCTTGATCGATGAGCTGCGCTGTGGTTTGTTCGATTACCGCTGATCCACCCCAGGGATCCACCACGTCGCAAATGCCCGTTTCGTGCTGGAGGTACAGCTGGGTGTTCCGTGCAATGCGCGCCGAGAAATCCGTTGGCAGCGCTAGGGCTTCATCCAATGCATTGGTATGCAAACTCTGTGTATGGCCTAAGGCAGCTGCCAAGGCTTCTGCGCAGGTTCGGGCTACATTATTGTAGGGGTCCTGTGCAGCAAGGCTCCATCCCGATGTTTGGCAATGCGTGCGCAACATGCCCGAGCGCGGATTTTGGGGCTGAAAGGCAGAAACCAAATCCCACCACAACCAGCGACCTGCCCTCAATTTCGCTATTTCGGTGAGGTGATCCATTCCGATGGCCCAGAAAAATGAAAGCCGCGGCGCAAATGCATCAATACCCAATCCGGCAGCGATGCCGGTCCGAATATATTCCAGTCCATCGCACAAGGTATAAGCCAACTCCAAATCGGCGGGCGCACCGGCCTCGTGCATATGATAGCCACTAATGCTGATGCTGTTGAAGCGGGGCATTTGGCGTGCGGTGTAAGCGAAAATATCGCCAATAATGCGCATCGATGGCCCCGGTGGGTATATATACGTGTTGCGCACCATAAATTCCTTGAGAATATCGTTTTGTATGGTGCCACTCAGTTGTTCGGGTCGTACCCCTTGCTCGAGCCCAGCCACGATATAAAAGGCCATAATGGGCAATACCGCTCCATTCATGGTCATGCTCACCGACATCTCCTCCAAGGGGATGCGGTCAAACAGGCGTTTCATATCTTCCACCGTGTCTATGGCCACCCCAGCCTTGCCAACATCGCCCCGCACACGTTCGTGATCCGAATCGTATCCCCTGTGGGTAGCCAAATCAAAAGCCACCGACAGGCCTTTTTGTCCGGCAGCCAGGTTGCGCAAATAGAAGGCATTCGACTCCTCAGCCGTTGAAAACCCAGCATATTGCCTAATCGTCCACGGATTTTTGAGGTACATACTGGCATAGGGCCCTCGGAGATAAGGGGGTGCTCCCGCCGCCGCCTGGCCGAAAACATCTGGATTTTGTTTCGTTACCGAATTCGACGGCTCATGAAACGAAAAATGCTTCGGATTAGGGAAGAACGGTTTCATGATGCAGATGGATTCATCGGGTTGAGGTCATCGATTCTGTAGCGGTCAACTCCTACCCGAATGCGTTGACCGGAATGGCGCTTCTCCTGTTCGAGCGCTTTTCCTTGCAGGCACCATTCGTTGAGAAGACTTCGCAAGGCTGTTGCATTCCACCTATTGTCTGGTGTACACAACGCTACTAATTCACCAAAAATAGACCATGCACGTTCACCGAATGACCAACTCAAATGTTCTATGTAGCCGCTGCCTGCACCGGCATCTAAGGGCAGGCGTGGAAACGCCTCGTGCCGAAGGATCATCTGCATTTGAAGCGACAATTCATCTGCAAAATAATCAGCCTTGTCCTGATTTTGGGGGTCAAAAGGGGGAAGGGACAGTGCTGTGCATCCCCCAAGCACCGCAGAAACACCCATGGTGGTGAGTCTCAGCAAATTGGTTTGAGGATCTTCCTTCGGTAAATATTCTTTCGGGATGCGCACAAGAATTTGGGGCTCTATTCGAAGGTTGTTTCCCGCATCATTCGGTTCGCTAAAAAGCGACGCCACGCGATGAATGCCCGCTCTCAGGGCCCTGAGACGAGCCAACTCATCAAAAAATTCCGTGGTACATCCCACAGAAAGGAAAAGAGGAAGACTTGGTTTGGAATGCCCGCTGTCCTTCGATGCTTGATGGGCATGAATCGAAAGTTGGCGATACACGCACAGCCAACTGAGCGCCAGTTCCTGAGGGGCCGATAGACCCCACGCACGCCAATCGGCTGTATCCACACCAAGCGGATTGAAATTCGGTACATCAGAGGCAAACTGATCTTCAATCTTCGTCCATTCCCGCTCATCCATAACCAACAAATCAACTGCATCGCAGAGGAGGGCACCTTGAATATGTTGGGGGTCGATGTTTCCTTGACGCATCCAGTGTGCAAATCCATCAAAAAGAACACCGGCATTCATTCCCTGGAAGAACAAAGGCGCGTATTGGGGTAAAATTCCCTGCAGAGACACTGCAACGGGCTCAGGCGATAGGCCCGCCCCATCCAAGAGTAGGGCCTCGCCACCGTGTTGCAACGCATGAAGGGCGCGGGTATTGATATCCGAGGGCGAATGACCACCAACCGGGGCAACCGCAAGCCAAGCTGGAGCCAAGGCTGTTGCGTCGGAATCTTTCCCAAACGGCATGAGGGGTTTCGCACAGGCAAACGGTCCATCGCTGGTATAATAGGGTGCGCGCGCAATACCATTCGAATCCGTTTTGATCAACGATTCGGGATGATCGAGCTTCAGTTCCTTAGACGCCCTTTGCAGCCATTCGAACCAAAGATTCGGTTGATCTGTGGTCTGTTTCGTATGGGGATGTGGTGTGGATGCCGACATAGCCTAGAACATTTTTTCCAGCCAATCGCCCACCCAATAGCTCACCGCCGCGGCAGCACCGCCCAAAAACAAAGTTTCGGTCATGCCTTTGAGCGCACTGCTTCTCGTAACAAAGGTCTTTAACCAACCAATCAGCAAAAAGGCAATGGCGGTCATGGCCGAAGAAATCACAAAAAGAGGGGCCGACGACGGGTTCAGGTAATCGACCACATAAACGGTAATCGGCACCAAGCCGATCAACAGAAAGCTGATGAAGGTAACGGTGCCCATGGCCAGTGGGGATCGGGTTTCCTGCATCATCTCGAGTTCCTCCTTCATCATCACATCCACCCAGCGGTCCCGGTCTGCCGTTATAGTGGTCACAA
>VGGT01000112.1 GCA_016868485.1 Bacteroidota bacterium | reverse complement strand
CTCCCAATCGTTTCAGAATAATTTGCGTTCCGTCTCTTCAGAATGGATCGATTTATGTGATAATCGTCTTAAATTAACACCAGAAGGCAGGTTTTTTGCCGATGGTATCAGTGCTTCTTTATTTGTTTTGGATTAGTGCTTCTTTATTTGTTTTGGATTAGTGCTTCTTTATTTGTTTTGGATTAGTGCTTCTTTTTTCTCTATGATTAGTGCTTCTTTATTTGTCTTGGAACAGTGCCATTCAACTTCGAATTATTCGATGATTCACGGCCTATTTTATATTAGTAAAATGTTATGAGCGGTAAAACCTTATTCGATGTGTGGGGTAATCCAGACTGGGGTCGGTCGATCGATTTATCTTGGCCTCTGCGTTTTGATGGATTCAATCCTCGTGCCTTTCATATTCCATCGCCATCGCGCACACCGCTGAGAAGCGGCAGCTTTGTGGGATCGGTAGCGGAAGGTGGTAGTTGCAATGTGTTTTCACTTTCGCTGCATCCGCACGGGCAAGGAACACATACGGAGTGTGTCGGTCATATTTCGGTTGAACCCTACTGCATCAATGACTGTCTGCGTAGGTTTTGGTTTAGGGCACTTTTTTGCCGTATTGAGCCACGTAAAATGAGCGATGATCGGGTGATTACACGCGATGATTTGGAGGGGATTTGGAACGCATGGGTTGGGGGGCTTTTTGGCAAATATGGGGTTGGACCGTCGGATTTGGGTGTTGAGGCCTTAATCCTTTGTGCGGATGATCGGTGTCTCGACAAAAATTCAGATTATTTCCCGGATTTCTCTGGGACTAATCCGCCCTACTTCGAGGCGGCCGCACTGGATTTTATTCGGGAGATGGGGGTTTCGCATCTTTTAACGGACCTGCCTTCCGTCGACCGTGAGGATGATGGCGGCCTTCTCTCCGCCCACCACGCGTTTTGGAATTATCCTCAATTACCCCGTCTGGATGCGAGCATTACAGAACTGATTCGTGTGCCTTCCGACTTGGAGGAAGGATTTTATCATTTGAACCTAATGATTGCTCCCCTGCAGTCTGATGCCAGTCCGTCGAAACCCATTTTATACCCTCGATTTCTGGATACGAAGGGATAGATACGCGGTGCTCAACTTCCGTTGAGCTTATCATTACTCTTTTTGATTTCACTGAGCACACCCAGCATTTTTTGGGTGTCTTTTGGGCTGAGTAGCCCGAGGGGTACGGCCTTGCTGCGCATAATTCCTTGCTGGGTCGATCGGAATAGGTAGAGGGTGCGCCTAAGTCCGCCATAGGCCTTCACGATCTCATATCCGGCTAATTCGGAGGCCGGAAGGCTAAGAAAAACCTCATCCTGTCCTTCTTGGTCGGTTGAAATGTAGAGGGTGGCTGATTTCACTTCAAAGGCCATATATCCTGGCCGGATCATCACCCAAAAGGAAGCCAACAAAAGCAGCGTGCCGATAAATAGACCGATTCCGAGTGTTTCAGGTAGGTCGGAGAAGAGGGCATAGGTGCCTGCACCCACCACGGCGAAGGCAGCACCCCTAAACCAGATAATCTGTTTGAGGTTGTGAACACCCGATTTCATAGACTTTCAGTATAGGTTTCCATCCCACGTGCAATGGCATCATCCATTGCCTTTGTACCAAAATTCTGATGCCAATCGCCTTCTTTCATCAGTTGATCCATCCAAGTATCTTGCACTTTGCCCCGATTTAGAGCGGTGTGGTAGGGAATGTCCGGACGAAAGGTCACCATGGAATAGAGGGGTGTCCAGCGGTTGGGGTACATTTGGTTGATGCGCGCTTCTATTCGTTTGCGCAAGAGAAAATCGGGATCGGCCACCTTGTCGCGCATTTCAATAAAATTGGCTTTGGCAAGGTCTGCAATAGCGTCGGCATTGGCTTTTCGGTGGGCACTAAACGCCGGGAATATGAAGTCCCATCGTTCATGGTGCTCATCGATCAATTCATCAAACACCCGCACATCCTCAAATCCACAGTTCATTCCCTGTCCGTAGAACGGAACGATGGCATGGGCTGCATCGCCCATGAGCAAATGATCGCTGTCCAGGTTCCATGGGGCGCAGCGTACCGTCACCAGACTTGAGGTAGGATTGCGAAGGTACTCATCCACCAGATCGGGCATCAGTGCCAAGGCGTCGGGAAATTGTTGCTGGAAAAATCCAAAAATGTCGTTCGGATCTTTAAGGCTGTTGAATGATGGGTTTCCTTCGAAAGGGAAGAACAGCGTGCAGGTGAATGTGCGATCCGGATTGGGCAGTGCAATCATCATGTAGGTGCCCCGAGGCCAAATGTGTAGGGAGTCGGGCGATAGGGCAAACGATCCGTCCGCTGTAGGTGGGATGCTGAGCTCTTTGTATCCATGCGGCAGGTAGTCTTGCGAATAGTCGAATCGATCACTGCGCATCATGTAGTCGCGGAGCGCGGAATAGGCTCCGTCGGTACCGATTAATCGTTGATAAGCCTGTTTGCGAATGGTTGGCGCTTGGGCCTGTTCCAAGACAATCTGTTTCTGTATGGGATCAACTTGGATGCATTTTTCTTCAAAATGAAGCCGGGCACCTTCCCGTTCGGCAAGGCTCATCAAGGTCTGGTTGAGACCGCCGCGCGAAACGGAGTAAATCTGTTCGCCTTCTTTGCCGTAGGCTTGTTCGGTTGTTGCGCCTGATGTGCTGTGCATGATGCGTCCTTTCATGGGCATACCGGTGCCCAGAACCTCCCGATCAATTCCCACTTTTTTAAGTGCTTCAATGCCCCTTGCACTCAATGCCAGGTTGATGGAGCGGCCCGCATAGGCGCCTACAACCCTGGGGTCGGGGCGTCGTTCGTGCACATCAACTGCGAAGCCTCGTTTTCTCAGGTAAACGGCCAGCAAAGAACCGACAAGACCCGCGCCGATCAATGTAAAATCAGGTAATTGCTGCGTGCTTTGGGTATTCTTTTCTTTCGGAGCTGAGTCAGATGCTTGAATATTGGGATTCATAGAAGGGTGGGCGTTTTGATGGGGCGTAAACAACCTACAAAGCTACCGCATACCAAGCGACAAGGCAAGTGAATCCGACTCCAAATTTGATGTGAATCGGCTCAAAGTTGCGCCGACATCCTATTTTTGCACATCATGACTGAAAAACACCCCCTGATAGAGGAGTTGCAATGGCGTGGATTGCTCCAAGATCTAACGCCTGGCACAGAGGCCATGCTGAGCCATGCACCCCAGACCGTTTATGTTGGCTTTGATCCTACCGCAGATTCGCTGCACATCGGTAATCTCATACCGATTATGCTTTTGTTGCATATGCAACGAAATGGACATCATCCGATAGCCCTTTTGGGTGGTGCCACAGGACGGGTGGGCGATCCCAGCGGACGCACGACGGAGCGCCCTTTGCTGTCTCAGGAGGAAATCGACCACAATGTACAGTGCATTGGTCGTCAATTGGGTCGCTTTTTGGATTTTGATTCGGCTAGGGCCAACCCGGCGCGTTTGGTCAATAACCACGACTGGTTTGGCTCAATGACATTCCTCGATTTTATTCGAGATGCCGGCAAACACATACCCGTTTCGTATATGTTGGCTAAAGATTCCGTTAAATCGCGTTTGGAAACGGGCATTTCCTTCACTGAATTTTGTTATCAATTAATTCAAGGCTACGACTACCTTCACTTGTTTAGGCATTACGGTTGCAAACTGCAAATGGGTGGTTCGGATCAATGGGGCAATATGATGACAGGAACAGAGATGATCCGCAGGATGGATCAAGGTGAGGCACATGCCCTCACAGCTCCGCTCGTGACCCGATCGGACGGCAGTAAATTTGGCAAATCGGAAGGCAAGAATGTATGGCTCGACCCCGCACGAACATCAGCCTATCAGTTCTATCAGTTTTGGCTGAATGTGGCCGATGAGGATGCACACCGATTGGTTGGCGCCTACACCCTGCGCGATCGAAATTTTATTGATCAGTTGAAGCGCGAACACGAACAAGCGCCCCATGAGCGGAGGCTGCAGCGCTTGTTGGCTGAGGACCTGACCACCCACGTGCACGGCGAAGAGGTTCTTTTGCAAGTACAAGGTGCATCAAGCATTTTGTTTGGCCGAGATACGGCCGATGCGCTGCAGCAGCTGAAACCCGAACTACTTTTGGACATCATGGAGGGTGTGCCCCGTTTTTCAGTGCCCAAAACCTCTATTGAGTCGGGTCGACCCCTTCTTGCCTTATTGGTGGAAGACACCACCATATTTCCCTCCCGCGGACAAGCCCGTGAGATGATTACCGCAGGCGGTGTTTCGATGAATAAGCACAAAATTATTGATGAGAATGAGGTTGTAACACAAAAAAATCTATTATGTGGTCGTTTTATTTTGGTTCAAAAGGGCAAGAAAAATTATTATTTGATCGAAGCCGTGTAGGCCAAGGCCACGTTATCCGCCTTTGCTATATTTGTCAACAGCCTGTCATTCCTCTATGAAAAAAAAGAGCACTATGTTTCCAGCCGACGGACAAGCCCGTGTGGTGGTGGTTTATACACAGCCTTCTATTCAGGAGGGAACCTATTCCGTGAAAACGGTAGCAGGTGACCCGTTTCCTGTTCGTGCCCTTCTGTTGGCCGACGGACATGATCGCATCGCCGCTCGGGTTTGTTTGCGTAGGGTCGATGGCAAAGCCCCCATTTATGTGCCCATGCAGGATCAAGGAGGGGGCCATTGGTCGGCTGAAGTTTGCCCAACACAAATGGGAGCATGGACCTATACGGTTGAGGCTTGGATCGATCAAGCGGCGAGTTGGCTCTACGACACCCGCCGCAAGATCGAAGGCTGGCAGCGCGTGCATGTGGAGTTGAAGGCCGGGCAAATTCTACTCGAAAAACTCATTCCTCTGGCCCAAGGTAGCGACAAAAAACAGCTTAAACAGTGGTTGACCTGCTTGGGCAATGAATTGTTTGAATCGAAGGCCATCGAGCTCGTGCAATCGCCTGAATTGGCCGATTTCATTGGCCGCTACCCCAATCCGGAGTGGGTGCGCCGAGGTCGTGAAATGCCGCTTTGGGTCGATCGGGAGCGGGCGGTTTTTGGTGCTTGGTATGAACTGTTTCCGCGATCTACATCACCCGATCCCAACCGTGCGGGTACCTTTCGCGACACCATCAACCTACTCCCGCGCTTGCAGGAGTTGGGCATGAATGTGCTGTATCTGCCGCCGATTCATCCGATTGGTGTTCAGCATCGAAAGGGAAGGAATAATTCCACTACGGCCATGCCGGGTGAACCGGGTTGTCCGTGGGCCATCGGCGGTCTGGAGGGCGGTCATCAGTCGTTGCACCCCGAATTGGGGGGATGGTCCGATTTTCGGGCCCTTGTTGAGGCGGCCAAAGGCCATGGGATGGAATTGGCGCTCGACTATGCCTTGCAATGCTCGCCGGATCATCCGTATGTGAGGGAGCATCCACAGTGGTTTCGTTGGCGACCCGATGGCACTATTCAATATGCCGAAAATCCCCCAAAAAAGTACCAGGACGTGCTTCCCTTGAATTTTGAGAGCAGTGATTGGCAGGCTCTTTGGCAAGAATTGCTCGATGTTCTTTTGTTTTGGATCAATGAGGGCATTCATATTTTTCGCGTCGACAATCCACACACCAAGAGTTTCCATTTTTGGTCGTGGTGCATAGGAGAAGTCCACCGCAAACACCCTGAGGTGCTGTTTTTGTCGGAGGCATTTACCGATCCTGAGCGCATGAAGGAATTGGCACGGATTGGGTTTACACAGAGTTACACTTATTTTACCTGGCGCAACCACAAGCAGGAATTACAGGCCTATGTGGAGGAGCTTACGCAAACGGAGATGAAGCACTATTTCCGTCCGAATTTTTGGCCCAATACGCCCGATATCAATCCCATTCCGCTACAGGGGGCACCTGAGGCCTTGTTTATGACTCGTTTATTTATGGCCGCAACCCTCTCATCGACCTATGGTATGTATGGGCCGGTTTATGAGTTTGCGTTGAGTGCACCGATGGAAGGCAAGGAAGAATACATCGATTCGGAAAAGTACGAGGTACGGCACTGGGATTGGTCGCACCGCAACCGCATCACCGAGCTTTTGCGTCGGCTGAATAAGGCGCGTCTTCTTCATCCCGCATTGCAGCGTACGGCCAATATTCGGTTCTGTGCCGTCGATTCGGATGAGCTTATGGCCTACGTGAAACGCACGGCCGATCGGAGCGATCGTATTTTGGCGGTTGTGAACCTAAATCCCCACGAAAGTAGGCAGGGTATGGTGCGCCTCGATCTGGATGACTTGCAGCTGCCGCACGATCAGCCATTTGTGGCTCATGATTTATTGACCGACGAGCGCTATGCCTGGCGT
>VGGT01000111.1 GCA_016868485.1 Bacteroidota bacterium | reverse complement strand
TGCTCCGAAAGCCATACAGGCCAACAATTAAGCGGCCATTCAGGGGGCTAAGACACCCGCCTATACTTTTTACTATGTCAAAAAAAAATCAGCGGCTGAACTTCGTCCGAACAAGTTCCTGAACCGCGCCTGCCAGCAAGTGGCGGGTTTCGACCAACTTTTGCAGCATTTTGAGCGCAAAATCTGCGTTCTGGGCCACACGATAGCTTAGCTGTTAGCCAGTGGTTATTCTATTTTGAAGGCTGATAATTCGTAATCTGCGTTTCGTCCAACTTTTTCTGTTTGTTGCAATATACCTTTTTCAATTAAATCTTTTATATCTCGTAAAGCGGTGTCGGTAGAGGTCTTAGTAATTTTTGCCCATTTTGATGTTTGTAATTTACCATCAAAACCATCAAAAAGTTTGTTGAGCATTAGTCGTTGTCTTTCATTGATAGGCGTTTGTTCGTGCAGTTTCCAAAATTCGGCTTTTCGCAATATTCTTTGCGTGGTGTTTTCTGTTGCAAGCATTGCGTTTTTCAGGCATTGTAAAAACCATTCGAGCCACTCGGTAATGTCACCTGTACTGTGTTGAACTTTTTGCAATGTGTCATAATATTGTTTGCGCTCTACTAAAATTTGGCTCGACATACTGTAAAAACGTTCACCACTACGTTCCGAACGAGCAAGCAACATATCAGTTATGGCACGTCCAATTCGACCGTTGCCGTCATCAAAAGGGTGAATGATGATAAACCAAAAGTGCGCTATGGCTGCTTTCAATACAGGGTCCAGTTGATTATCATTATTTAACCAGTCCAATAACTTGTCCATTTCCGCTTTTACAAGTTCCGGTTTTACAGCTTCGTAATGCACTTTTTCTTTACCCATTGCTCCCGAAACAACCTGCATTTCGCCTGTACGGTATCTGCCCACTTCTATTTCATAAGGTCCGCTGTATCCTGTTGGAAAAAGTGCTGCGTGCCAGCCAAACAAACGTTTTTTTGTTAAAGGTAAATTGTGGCGTTGGGTAGCATCGAGCATCATTTCTACTATGCCTTCTATGTGGCGGCTGCTTGGCACAAGTCCTGCGGTTTTGATACCCAAACGCCATGCTATGGACGAACGCACCTGGTCATAGTTGAGTAATTCCCCTTCAATTTCAGATGATTTTACTACGTCTAAAGTTAAGGCAGTCAGTGTAGCTTCTTCTTTTGCAGAAAAGCCCAATGCGTTCATTTGTCCAATGATTTTACCTTGCATCAGGCGAATTTCCCCAAATATTGCATTAATGGCTTTGTCATTCCATGTAAAATCCGTCCAGTTTTTATTTTGATAGATGTATTTTGCCATTACTTTAAATCAATTTTGCGGCAAATATGCGGATTTATTACCGCAAATATGCGGTGTTTATTTTGTTTTTTTACCGCAAAGAGGTGGCGTTATTTCTTCTTCGTTAATTGCAATAGGATACTCTCTAAAATTTAGTATCATTTTTTGTTCGTTATTTTGTTACGATTCGGTCATCCTACCATTGGCTATAACCCGCCGTCCCGCCTCTTGATGGCATGAAATTCTGATTTAATTGCACAATTGAGCCAAACCACGCGGGCACGCACAAACGGGGGTTGTTCGCCGCAACAAGGATGTTGTGGAAAAAGCATGCGCTCTATAAAAGGCCGGGACTGCAGGTTGCACAGAAAAAACCGGTCATTTCCCGTCAGCAACCCCTTCTTATTCGCCTTTTTTTTACAATAAGAGCACCGATAATCGGCATTCCAATCAATAAGCACGTTGTTTGCACCGAAATGCTAACGGTTTTTGGGAGCGCTCTGCTGGGCATCGAAGCGATTCGGATTCGGGTTGAAATTGACCTGCATCCGGGGGGGATCGGCTATCATTTGGTGGGCCTTCCCGACAATGCCGTTCGGGAGGGCTTGTACCGCATTCAATCGGCCCTCCGCCACACGGGCTATCCCATGAAGTACCAGAAATATGTCATCAATATGGCGCCGGCAGACCTCCGTAAGGAGGGTGCTGCCTACGATTTATGCATCGCTGCGGGTGTGTTGGCCATAACGGGCTACATCCCCGAAGGAGGCATTTCGAACTACATCATCATGGGTGAATTGTCGCTCGACGGCCGTATTCGCCCGGTCCGGGGCGCCCTATCCATGGCCCTATCAGCCGCTGCTCAGGGTTTTAAGGGTATCCTATTGCCCAAGGAAAATGCGCGGGAAGCGGCACTTTCTGAAGGCTTGGCCGTATATGGTCTCAGCCATTTACACGAGTTGATCGAATTTTTCCGCAACCCGGCTTCCATCCCAGCTGCTGAGCCCATTCCTTTTGAGGCCGAAACAGCCACGACCACCGGCTCTGGGGGGGATTGGTCGGAAATTAAAGGACATGAAGGGGTGAAACGGGCACTGGAGATAGCCGCGGCTGGATTCCACAATGCCTTGCTGGTGGGGCCACCGGGCACAGGAAAAACCATGCTTGCACAACGTATTCCGGGCATCATGCCCCCGCTAACGCCCGATCAGGCCCGTACCTGTCAGCAAATTGCATCGGTACGTGATCCGGCGAGCGGGGCCACCCAACTGAGTAGAAGGCGGCCTTTCCGGAGTCCACACCACAGCGGCTCAGGAATCGCCCTAGTCGGTGGGGCCAGTCCGCCCCTGCCTGGTGAGGTGAGCTTGGCCCACCACGGGGTGTTGTTCTTGGATGAGTTGCCTGAGTTTAGCAGGACGGCCTTGGAAATGCTGCGACAACCCATGGAGGATGGGGTTATTCACCTGAGTCGTGCCCGACATTCAATCACTTACCCTGCCCGTTTCGTATTGGTTGCGGCCATGAATCCTTGTCCGTGCGGCTACTTTACCCACCCAAGCCGCCCCTGTACCTGCAGCCCGATGGCCATTCAGCGCTATATTTCGAAAATCAGCGGTCCACTGCTCGACCGTATAGACCTCCACCTCGATGTGGATGTTCCTCCATTCGATGAGCTGATGGCTGCCCGACCTCTGGAATCGACAGAAAGGGTGCGCCATCGGGTGATGGCGGCATGGCAGCGGCAGGTGGAGCGGCATGCCCCCAAGGGGGTTGTGGCCAATGCCCATCTGCAAACAGCCGATTTGGAACGCTTTTGCAGACCCGACCCACAAGCCCTTGCTTTGTTGCGGAAAGCATCTGAGCCTTTGCAGCTCAGCGCTCGGGCCCACCAGCGCATCCTCAAAGTTGCCCGTACGGTGGCCGACCTCGACGGCCGTCCCCAAATAACGGCCCTCGATATCGCCGAGGCCCTTCAATACCGAAGTATGCGGAGCAGCCGCTGGGAAAAAGCGGCATAAATTGCGGAGGGAAAAGCGGCATAAACTGCGGAGCTTTTTCCCTTTGCTTCAATGAGCCTCGAGCCAATGATCCCCCACACCCGCGTCGACAGCGACCGGAACTTTCAGGGGCAGCGCTTCCACCATCTCCCGAACAACCATGTTTCGAACGGCCTCAAGTTCGGGCCGATAAACATCGAAAACCAGCTCATCATGTACCTGAAGGATCATGCGCGATCGAAAGTGGGCCCCTTGCATTTCCCGATGGATACGAATCATGGCCATCTTGATCATATCCGCGGCCGACCCCTGTATGGGGGCGTTGATGGCGTTTCGTTCGGCGAATCCCCTCAAATTGGCGTTGGCCGACTGTATATCACGAATGTATCGCCGACGACCCATGAGGGTCTCCACATAACCACGGCTTCGGGCAGATGCTATGGTTTCGTGCATATAATCTTTGATACCCGGATAGGCAGCGAAGTATTGGTTGATGAGATCGGCGGCTTCTTGCCTCGGAATGCCCAAACGCTGGCTCAGTCCAAAAGCGGAAATGCCATAAATAATGCCGAAGTTGACGGTTTTGGCCTTCCTGCGCAGGTGTTCGTCGACCTCAGAAGGATCTAATCCGTAAACCCGGGCGGCTGTGGCCGCGTGGATGTCAAGCCCATCGGCGAAAGCCTGCATCATATGCGGGTCGCCGCTCACAGACGCCATAATCCTCAACTCAATTTGGCTGTAGTCGGCCGACAACAAGCAGTGGTTGGCATCGCGCGCCACGAAGGCTTTGCGAATTTCTCGTCCCTTTTCCGTTCGAATCGGAATATTTTGCAGATTGGGTTGATTGCTGCTCAGGCGTCCTGTGGCCGCCACTGCTTGGTTGTAGGAGGTATGCACCCGACCGGTCCGGGGATGGATCAGGTGGGCTAGGGCCTCGGTGTATGTGGATCGCAATTTCTGCGCCTGTCGAAAATCGAGCACTGCACGCACAATAGGATGCCGTGCCGCAAGTCCAAGCAACACCTCCTCATCCGTTTTGTATTGCCCACTCGGTGTTTTCTTGGCCTTGGGATCGAGTCGAAGGTTCCCAAAGAGAACGTCGCCCAATTGCCGTGGCGATGATAAATTAAAGGTCATCCCCGCAAAATCAAACACCTCCTGTTCCTTCTCCTTCATCTGTTGGGCGAGATCGGTCGACAAATCACGGAGTACGACTGGATCTACACGCACACCCTCCCATTCCATCGAAGCCAATACGGGAAGCAGCGGCATCTCCATTTCCTTGAATAGTTTTTCTACGCCCTTTTCCCGAAGCATCGGTCTAAACTTGTGGTGCAGTTGAAGCGTAACATCCGCATCCTCTGATGCATATTGTGCCACAATTTCGGGGTCCACATCGCGCATACTGCGCTGTCCCGCACCCTTTTTTCCGATGAGTTCCGAAATGGGCTGTGGGTGATAATGCAGGTACACCTCACTCATATACTCCATATTGTGACGCGACTCAGGGTCCATCAGGTAGTGTGCCAACATGGTATCCCAGAGGGTTCCGCTGACCTCAACCCCATAGCGCCGCATGATATGCAGGTCGAACTTCAGGTTCTGGCCCACAAACAGCAGGTCCTTTCGCTCAAAAACCGGACGAAACTGTTCGATCACTTGTTCTGTTTGTAGTGATTCTGAAGTGCAGTCCACATAAAAGCCTGTGCCCTCAGCAAAACTAAACGACATCCCCACCAGCTCTGCAGTCATTGGATCGAGACCGGTGGCCTCGGTATCGAATGCCACAACGGGCTCCTGAAGCAGCCGATCCACCAACAGTCGCCTGGCGTGCTCGTCGTTCACCAGCTGGTAGTGGGCCTGCCCATCAGCCATGGTACGAAATGGCCTACCCATTCCGCTTGAAGGATGCGGTGGGTACGGATGGGTATCACCCGGTGCGATACACCCTGCAGGATCGTGCGTCGCGGCATCGTGCGTCGCGGGATCGTGCATCGCGGGATCGTGCATCGCGGCATCCCCTCCGCTTCCAAACAACTCCATTTGATAGCCTTGGGCGGGCAGTTTACCGCCAGCCGTTGACTTAGCCGTTGACTTGGTCGGGTGAAGCGTAGGCTGATGCTTCCCTGCATTGAGTAAATTTTGTACCCGTTTCCACAGCGTCCTAAATTCCAATTCGTTGAATACCTCCTCTACGGCTGTTGCTTGGGGGTCAACTCTTTTCAGTTCATGGATGCCCACGCCAACCGGTACGTCGCGGTCGATTGTTGCCAACTCCTTGCTGAGGATCGCTTGTTGCTCATGTTCCCTGATCCGCTCCTGCAATTTTCCTTTCAACTCGTGGGCATGGGCAATAACCTCCTCTACGCTCCCATACTGACCGATCAAAGCCTTTGCCGTCTTTTCCCCGACTCCAGGAACACCCGGAATGTTGTCGACCGAATCGCCCCACAAACCCAATATATCAATTATTTGCTCGGGTCGATTAATTTCCCAGCGGGCACAAACCTCGGGCACGCCCATAACCTCTATTCCGTTGCCCATGCGCGCGGGTTTGTACAAAAAAACACGATCCGTCACCAGTTGAGCGAAATCCTTGTCGGATGTCACCATATAAACCCGCAGTCCTTCCCGCTCCCCCTGCCCAGCTAAGGTGCCAATGATGTCGTCGGCTTCATAACCCGGCATTTTCAGCAAGGGAATTTGCATGACCGACAGAATGCGTTCGATCAGCGGCAGGTTGGAGGCCAGGTCCTCGGGCATTTCATCCCGATGGCCTTTGTAGTTGGGGTAACGAAGGTGTCGGTGCGTGGGCTCCGAAGTATCGAAAGCCACCGCCAAATGGGTGGGTTTCTCACGCTCAATTAAGTCGATGAGTGCCATAGTGAATCCGAAGGCAGCCGATGTATTCATGCCTTGGGATGTGCGCCTCGGATTATTGGCAAAAGCGAAAAAGGCCCTGAAAATCAGGGCCATTCCGTCTAAAAGAAAAAGTTTTTGATCACCCACGGGGTTTGGGATTGTTGAAATTTAGATCAATCGAAGGGCTATGAGCGCCCAATCATGTCAGAAAAGATCTGCTGA
>VGGT01000110.1 GCA_016868485.1 Bacteroidota bacterium | reverse complement strand
CGTGTGCAGGAGGCGAAGGGTGCATTTGACCCCCGACTCAACCTCAAATGGGCCGAAAAATCATCGGATGATAAGCTTTCGTATGACATGGCCGATGCGGGCTTTAGTTGGACCTCCCCCATCGGGGTGCAAGCCTACGGAAATTGGGAACGCAACACCGGCAGCTCGGTGAACCCCTACGACATCACCACACCCGAGGGCCAGTGGATGGCGGGCGTACGCATCCCCATCACCCGCGAGGGTTGGATTAACCGCCGCCGCACCGATCTTCAATCGGCCCGCATCTTTGCTGAATCGACCTTATTCGATCAGCAGTTGATGCTCAACGACCTGCTGCACAAGGCCGCCAAGGCTTTTTTTGAGTGGGAAACCGCCCACCGGCAGCTGCGCATCTACCAAGAGGCCCTTGAGATTTCGGACACCATTCTATCGAATGTGCGCACCGCCTGGCGTTTGGGCGAACGGGCCGCCATCGACACCACAGAGGCGTCCATGCAGCGCCTCACCTGGCTCCAAAAATGGCAACAAACCCAAACAAAGCTGATCGAATACCGCTTTGAGGCGGCCTATTACCTGTGGGACAGCACCCACCAATTGTATGTGCAGTCGCTTCCGATTGTGCCGTTTACCGATCAATTCACTGCGCCTCCTCAACTCGATTCGTCGCTGATGAGCCGGTGGCTGCAAGAGCACCCGCAATTGGCGCGACAAGATCTCGGGATTGATCGACAAAAGCTGGAAGAGCGCTGGCTGGCGAGCCGTTTACTGCCCGGAATTGAATGGGAAATGGGCCGCGTGCAGGGCCTGCCTCAGGTTGATGGCAGCAGCCCGGCCCTGCAGTCGATGTCGCGCCTTCAGGTGAACGTCCCCCTCTTCCTTCGCTCCGAGCGTGGCGCCCTCAAAGCCCGTCGTGCCCTCATTGAACAGGCGGAGTGGGACCGTCTGATGACCGAAAATGCCATCTCGCTCGATCTCAGAAGCAAATGGAACCAGGTTGGTCTGCTGGCCCAGCAAATCCGCGATCAGAAATCGTTGGTCGACCAAACCCGCAGTATGCTGGAAGCCGAAAAAAGCCGTTTCGACTTGGGAGAAAGCAACGTATTCCTCCTCAACCAGCGCGAGGTGGCCCTCATCAACGCAGAAATCCGCGAAACCGAACTGCTGCTCGAATTGCTGAAAAACACCCTCTACCAATTTGCCTTGGCTGGCCGCATGGAAGAATACGCCCGTGCTTTGAAATAGGGGTTCTTATCGGTCCACTGCTCTATTAACTTTAGTAGAGTGGGGTTAAATCACATCAAATAAAACTAAGAAAAGGCAATTGATAGACCAACGAAAAAAAATGTCAATAGAAATTATTCCATGCCCTTCAATGTTATCTTCAACTTGCCCCATGTTTCATTCGTTAAAATTGGTTTGAATTCTGTCCCTTTGGCCTTGCTGTATTCAATGATATATTCTGCTCTCTCTTTTGAGTCGGGATGTGTACTTATCCATGTTAAATATTTTGTTGATTCATGTTCAGTTTCTGAAAGTTTATACAAAAAGTCAGCAAACGGTTCGGGATTTACATTTGCATTTAGCATATAATCAACGGCTTTAATGTCTGCTTCCTTTTCTAAATTTCTGTCAAATGCGGAGGAAGAAAGCATTTTTGCAGTTTCCTTGATAACCTCCGTACCACTATTTCCAGTTGTCATAGAGATTAAAACTGAAAGCCCAATTTCTTTTACTAATTTCTTCATCACATGATTCAATTCTATGTGTGCAATTTCATGGGAAATCACACCTGCTAACTCTTCTTGATTGTCTGAATTCAGTATTAGACCACTGTAAATGATTAGATGGCCATTAGGCAAAGCAAAAGCATTAATGTCTTCCTTGTTCAGAACATGAACCTTTAACTTACCTCTATCAATCTTATTTGCTTTACAGATATGTGATACAATACTATCGATCGAGTGAAGGACATGAGCGTTATTCATTTCTATCTCTGACTTTTTAAAAACCTCCCAAAAAAGCTCTCCTAGTTTTTGCTCCGTCTTGACAGTTACTTGCTTGACTTTAAAAATTTTAATCCAGTCAATTTGTGTTAGGGCATACCAAGTCCCGAAAAAAAGGAGTATGGTCATTAGACCTTGTAGAATGATCCTTCTCATGATTTAGACCTGCAAATTAAGTTTGTCAATGAACCATAAAACCACCACTCTATATGGATTCCTTTCCTTGTCTGAATTGCTGTATAAATGGTTGCAACAAATTCAGTCAGATTAAAAATTATTGCTGCAATTACGTAGGCAATGTATCTACTTGTGATTGTCTCGTCTGTGAATAATATTGATATTGTCCACCAAAATCCAAAGCTATTAATGAAGAGCATTGATAATTGTGAAAGTAGGGCTTGTGTGCAATGCCAGCGAACAAAATAAGTTGACTTTTTATTACCTAAATAAAAAATCAACGTGGCTATTAAATTGACTATTGGCAAGGGTACGCCAACAATAATTGCAATTAATGACATCAAATAACTGCTGGAAGCAGCCTCAGCCTCATGTTCACCAGGTTCGTAACTAAATTTCTTTATATGTATCATAACCCTTTTGAGATATTCCAAATCCAATTGATGATCAGCAGTACAATCAATGGAACGGCATACTTAGGTTTTCTAAGTTGACGCTCAATAATTTGATAACACTTGAATAATGAGTTATTTTTGAATATCATGTCGTAAATAATCCATAAAGGAGCAACGAGCATGATAAGAGCTATTATATATCCTATCGGATTTATGCCAAAGGCTTCGTCGAAATTTCCTTTTGTCAATGAGATGATAGATCGTGTTGAACCACAGGAAGGACAGGGCATGTTTGCTAGGTTCTTTAATAAGCAACCGTATGTTGTTTTGCCCTCCTTCGCCGTAGATGCAATGCTATAATACAGCCAAATATACCCTGCTAGACAGGATATAATCAATAATGAATATAGCTTCTTCCTATCAAGAGGCATTAATACAAAAATCGTTGAATTTTCTGCATGTTCTTTTCTCTTGTGGCATTTTGAATCATGAACCAATCAATAATTGTCCAGATACCGAACCCGCCACAAGTAAGAAGCTTACCAACTCCAATACCTGTATCTCCAATCATAAATCTATCTATACCTAAACTCCCTGCTAAGATTGATACAATAAGACTGGTTGTTGGGTCGTTAAATTGAATTGTTGAAAGCATAGACCATTTTGAATCATCCAAGACAATTAATCGCTCTCTAATCATGTTCAGTTGGTGACTTTCAAAGAACTTGCTGTTTGTCATTAAAAACATGTCGACTTTTTGTGTATCCATTTTACCTGGTTTTTTAATTATTTATATTTCTCCTACTCTTAAGGCTTTTCGGTTTCGCCCCGTTTTTTTTAAAGAAGTCAAGTCTTCTTTTTACAACAATACAAATATTTTGCCATAATTCAAAATTTTTTTCAAGCTAATTTTGGATGCAGCGCCTCTTTTGCACTCTAGTACAGCCACACCTGTTCTAATGCCAAATCTTGTATTTCAAGATTAATCTGATCTCCTATTTCACTTAATTTATCATTAAGCGATCGCTTTGTAGGGTCTTTTCTCAAGCATTGCTCAGACTACTCAAACATTGGCTCGGACTCCTCGAATATTTTCTCAGACTATTCGAGCATTGGCTCAAACACCCAAAGCCCACTACATATTCCGGCGGTATTGACCGCCCACCTCATACAGAGCCGCGGTGATTTGGCCGAGCGAGCATACCTTCGCGGCCTCCATCAATTCATCGAACATATTATCGCCACGGGCAGCAACTGCCTGCAGCGACTCCAAACGGGCATCTACTTCGACCCGGCGGAACTGATGTAAGGCACCCACCGCCTCCAACTGCGCGCACTTCTCATCCTCCGTGGCCCGGATCACCTCAGCCGGCACCACCGTGGGCGACCCCTTACTGCTTAAAAAGGTATTCACGCCAATAATTGGGAGCTCGCCCGTATGCTTGCGCATTTCGTAATACATGCTCTCCTCTTGGATTTTGTTGCGCTGGTACATCGTTTCCATGGCCCCCAATACCCCACCCCGCTCCGTCATTCGGTCAAATTCGAGCAGAACAGCCTCCTCCACCAAATCGGTGAGCTCCTCGATGATAAATGCCCCCTGCAGCGGATTCTGGTTTTTGGCGAGCCCCAGCTCGTGGTTGATGATCAGCTGTATGGCCATGGCCCGGCGCACCGACTCCTCTGTAGGCGTGGTGATGGCCTCATCGTAGGCATTGGTGTGCAGCGAATTGCAATTGTCGTAGATCGCATAGAGCGCCTGCAGGGTGGTGCGGATGTCGTTGAAGTCGATTTCCTGCGCATGCAACGACCGGCCGCTGGTTTGTATGTGGTACTTGAGCATCTGGCTGCGCTCGTTGGCACCGTATCGGTAGCGCAAGGCTCGGGCCCAAATGCGGCGGGCCACACGACCAATCACCGCGTATTCGGGGTCGGTGCCGTTGCTAAAAAAGAAACTCAGATTCGGCGCGAAATCATCGACCTGCATGCCGCGCCCCACGTAATACTCCACAAAAGTGAACCCATTGGCCAGGGTGAAAGCCAATTGGGTGATCGGATTAGCCCCCGCCTCGGCAATATGGTAGCCAGAAATGGAGACCGAATAGAAGTTGCGCACCCGGTTTCGGGTGAAGTAGGCCTGCACATCACCCATCAACCGAAGGGCAAATTCCGTACTGAAAATACAGGTGTTCTGCGCCTGGTCCTCCTTGAGGATGTCGGCCTGAACCGTTCCGCGCACCTGTTGCAGGGTTTCTGCCTTAATGCGGGCATAAACATCGGCCGGCAGCACCTCATCACCCGTCACACCCAGCAGCAGCAGTCCGAGTCCGTTGTTGCCCTCAGGCAAACACCCATCGCCGTAGCGCGGACGCGCAACCCCTTTCTTCTGGTATTTCTCTTGGATGCACTGTTCCACCTCCGCCTCCAAACCCTCGGCGCGGATGTACTTCTCGCACTGCTGGTCGATCGCTGCATTCAGGAAAAAACCGAGCAACATGGGGGCCGGGCCGTTGATGGTCATCGACACGGAGGTCGCTGGATCGCATAAATCGAAGCCACTGTACAGCTTTTTGGCGTCGTCGAGGCAGCAGACGCTTACCCCCGAATTGCCAATCTTGCCATAGATATCGGGCCGCAAATCGGGATCCTCGCCGTAGAGGGTTACCGAATCGAAGGCCGTACTCAACCGCCGGGCGGGTAGCCCCAACGACACATAATGGAATCGTTTGTTGGTGCGCTCGGGCCCACCCTCTCCGGCGAACATACGGGTAGGATCCTCGTTTTCGCGTTTAAAGGGAAACACCCCGGCGGTGAATGGAAATCGACCCGGCACCTGTTCGGCCCACAGCCAGCGTGCCCGATCGGCCCAGCCGCTGTAGCGGGGCATACTCACCTTGGGGATGCGCAATCGACTCAAGCTTTCGGTATGGGTTTCAACCTCCACGACCTTGCCCCGAACCGTATAGCGGTACACCGGAGCCCGGTAGGCCGCCACCCGCTCATCCCATTCCTGCAATTCCTGCAGCAGCTCCCCATCCATTTGTCGCTCAATCCTGAGTTGTTCGGCCTCAAGCCATGCGGCTACGGCTGTCGGTTGATGCAATTCTGCTCCCTTGTCCCCTGAATTGGGCGTCTTCAACTGCTCCTTCAACTGCATAACCGACTGCAGTTGACCCGCCAATCGGGCTTGTTCGCCCGCATGAAGACTCCGCCGACGGATCTCCTCGCTGATTTCGCTGAGGTAGCGGGTTCGATGCGGTGGAATGATGTGTATTTTGGTGGATTCACCCTTGGCATCTACCGAAGGCAACCGCAGATCCGCCCCGGTTTTTTCGCAGAGGGTGTGCACCACCGCGCCAAACAAGCGGTTCATGCCGGGGTCGTTGAACTGCGAGGCCATGGTGCCAAAAACCGGCATCTCCGATGGGTCGACCTCCCAACGGCCCCTGTTTCGCTGAACCTGTTTCTGCACATCGCGTAGGGCATCGAGTGCCCCTCTTTTATCGAATTTGTTGAGCACAATGAGGTCGGCAAAGTCGAGCATATCGATCTTCTCGAGCTGGGTGGCCGCCCCGTATTCGGGGGTCATCACGTAGAGACAGACGTCGCTGTGGTCGATGATTTCGGTGTCGCTTTGGCCAATGCCTGAGGTTTCGAGGATCAGCAGGTCATAACCCACCGCCTTCACAATGTCGAGGGCATCGCGCACATGCTTGCTCAAGGCAAGGTTGCTCTGCCGGGTGGCGAGGGAACGCATATACACCCGGGGGTTGTGGATGCTGTTCATCCGTATGCGGTCGCCCAAAAGGGCGCCACCGGTTTTGCGTTTGGTG
>VGGT01000109.1 GCA_016868485.1 Bacteroidota bacterium | reverse complement strand
GCCGACCATGGCCCTGCGTGAGGAGAATATTCGGCTCATATTTGGCTTGAAAATGCGCCAGCTCCGCATCGACGCCGGCTTGTCGCTTTCCGACCTGGCCGATCGAACCGGCATATCGGTGTCGTACCTCAACGAGATCGAACGCGCCCGCAAATACCCCAGGGGCGATAAAATCGCTGTATTGGCCGAGGCCCTACGCACCAACTACGACCAAATGGTCTCGCTCAAGCTCGACAAGCGCTTAGAGCCGGTGGGTGAACTGCTCCGTGAGGAATTTGTGCACGACCTGCCCCTCGATATGTTTGGTATGGAAATGGCCGATTTGCTCGGTATGATGGCCGGGGCCCCTTCCAAGCTCAGCGCCTTCGTGAGCACGCTCATCGAAATCAGCCGAAACTACGGACTCGGGTTCGAGGAATTCTACTTTGCCGTGCTGCGCACCTACCAGCAGATGCACAACAACTACTTCCCGGAATTGGAGCAGGAGGCGAATCGCTTTTTGGCCGAATTCAAATTAGAGGCGCCTGTTTCGGAAGCCGATTTGGAACGAGTGCTCAAAAAACAATTCAACTACGAGGTCCGGTACACCACCTTTATGGAGGAGCCCGCCTTAAAAGGATTGCGGTCACTCACCGTACCTGGTCGCCGTCCGCGCTTGATGCTGAACGAAGCACTGGGCATCGACCAGCGCAGGTTTGCGCTCTGCCGCGAGCTCGGTTATGCACACCTTAAGCCCGGACATCGGTCCTTTACGTCATCATGGGTTCGGGTCGATTCCTTCGACCAGGTACTCAACAATTTCAAAGCCTCTTACTTCGCTTCCGCCCTCCTGTTGCCGGGCGAAGTCATGCAGACAGAGTTCCAACAGTTTGTGCAGCTGAAATCCTTTGACAGCGCCTTCCTGCCCGGATTGATGCAACGCTTCGGTGTATCTTCCGAAACCCTACTCCACCGGATGACCTCGCTCCTTCCCCATTATTTCGGATTGAATGAGCTCTTTTTCCTCCGTATGGAACAGAAAAATCATGATCAGCCCCTTTATAACCTCACCAAGGTGCTCCACCTCAATGGTGAACACAGTCCAAATGCCCGTGCCCGTCATGAGCATTATTGCCGCCGCTGGGTATCGGTATCGGTGATGAACGAGCGCAAAGCAAGCGGCAGCGATATCCTCTGCCGCGCCCAGCAGTCGCACTACCACGACAGCGACAACCAGTACCTGCTGCTTTCCTTAGCGAATGCGCCATCGGCCTGGCAGCCACGCGAAAGCAGTGTGGCGCTCGGACTGAGGATGGGGCCCCAACTCAAGAAGGTTGTCCGCTTTTGGAACGATACCGCCATACCTGTGCGGGTGGTGGGTCAAACATGCGAGCGTTGTGGCCTCGGCGATTGCTCCGAACGTGCCGCGCCACCGGAGCAGCTGGAATGGCACCGGCAAATCGAAGCCATGAAGCGGGCCCTGTCGCGCTGGCCTGTGGCCGAGGAATCTTCCACGGCAGGCAGCAGGCCTCATTCGGCTTCGCGCAACAGCCTGTCGGGCATGAAAACGCGGAAAGTGCAGAAAAAACAGTCAAAAAAAGACCCAAACCATGAATAACAGGCACCTCAGACGATTGGGAATGCGCATTGTGAAGTCGTTTCTCAACGGCATGCTGTTGGTGGCGCCCATCGCCGCTACCCTCTATGTGGTGGCATTTGTGTTTCGCACCCTCGACGGCTGGCTCGACCTGGGGATACCCGGTCTGGGGTTGCTGGCTACCGTAGCGGGCATCACCCTCGTTGGATTTTTGGGCTCCAACCTGCTCGTTGGCCCCCTCCTCGACCTCATCGAACGCATACTGACCCGAGCCCCATTCATCAAATTGATTTATACCTCCATACGCGACCTGATGGAAGCATTTGTGGGCGATAAGCGTAAGTTTAATCAACCCATTCTGGTCCATTTTATGGACGGCACCGCCAAACCAGGTTTCCTTACCCAACCTGATCTCGCCCTTTTGGGCAAGCCAGGCATGGTGGCCGTATACCTCCCGCATTCGTATAACTTTTCGGGTAATTTGTTTTTTGTGGATGCCCAGCGCGTCGAAAAGGTGGACGTAGATTCAACCGCCTACATGAAGTTTATTGTGTCTGGGGGGGTCACCGATTTAAATGAAGACGCATGAAAAAAATGCTGGCTGCATTCATTTTTTATCGTTTGATGGGGTGGCGCATCGTGGGCCGAATTCCTGTTGATGTGCCACAGGCGATTGTTGCTGTTGGCCCCCACACGAGCAGCTGGGATTTCCTAATCGGAGTTCTATCACGCAATGTTTTGGAGCAAGACATCAGTTTTATTGGTAAGGACAGTTTGTTTAAAGGGCCGTTTGGTTGGCTGTTTCGCTGGCTGGGGGGCTATCCGGTCGACCGCAGCCGCAGCCAGGGAATGGTTGAAGCGGTGGTGCAGCTGTTTCGCACGCATCCCCGGTTTTATTTATCGCTGTCGCCCGAGGGCACGCGGAAAAAGGCCGATCGACTGCGCAGTGGGTTCTACCATATGGCTGTGGGTGCCGGTGTGCCGATCATCATGGTGGGGATGGACTTCAAGCACAAGGAATTGCGCTTCGAACCGCCGCTGTATCCAACAGGTCAGGTGGAGGCGGATTTGCGCATCATACAGCAATTTTTTTCTACCGTAACGGGTAAAATTCCCGCATACGGGGTGGATCCCCCCAAATAGAAGATCGAGACCTGAACGGGGGATGAGCAGGGATGAAGTGGTGATCCCTGCCGTTTATCTGGATGAAGCGGTGATCCCTGCCGTTTATCTGGATGAAGCGGTGATCCCTGCCGTTTATCTGGATGAAGCGGTGATCCCTGCCGTTTTTCTGGATGAAGCGGGTATCGGCTATTCCACAAAAAAGGCTGAGCTGCCCCCCACCCAGTCGAGGCCCTCGTTGTAGCGCACGCCGATGAGTTTGCCCCGACTAAACCGTGCCAAGTTGGTGATGATTTCTGGCCTTCGGCTGATCGGGTCGATGAAAATCATCATCCGAATTTCCACTTTTACGCCCCCAGAGGGACTGTTCACAACGGGTTCGTAGTGAACCTTTCGCTGCAGTAGGTAGTGTTCCGGATGTTCGATTTGATCGAGCATCTCGGGTGTTACATCCACCTGAACCCCACTGCCGGCAAAGGAATACAGGGGCTTCAATACCCAGCTGCTGAGGTCGTCGGGCACTTGGGTGAGCTGGCTGAGGAGGTGCGACTGGGGCACAAATGGGCTATCCAAATAAGGCAAACTGAATTTGCTTAGGCGAAAATACCAGTTGGGGTGACTGACCCACTCCGCGTCGATGGGGTCCAGCAGATCCCAGGCGCGTATGTATTCGGGTCGTTGTTCGAGTTCGTCGAAAATGATGCGGTTGTAGACCCGATGAATGGGAACCCGATGACCATCTTTTATATAGAACAGTTCTCGACCTGAGCGATGGATATCGCTTAGGCAGCAGGGGGTGACCCCGAACATCCGCTCGGTGGCGTAGAAATCGGCTCTGGTTTTTTGATGCTTTGGGTCAATTTCGAGCAGCACCACATGTTTGGGGGCATGGGTTCCACAGATGAGCTGTTGGAGTCGACCGACATATTGTTCGTGCGCGTAGCCCGATAAGTAGGCTGAGCCATCGGAAGGGGTGAGCCCCCAAATTTTTTGGTAGGACTGGGCCAAGATCGACTGGTAGGCAAAGAGCGATGGGAATCCCTGTAGTTCAATCAACATCGGGTGCAGTTGGCCATCGCTGCTGTGGGTGATGCCGAAGTCGAGCACGAGGAGTTCAGGGAATGCGGAGCAATTCGGCACGTCCTGATGGGTGGGCACAGCTTGATGGCTGATCTTCAGGTATTCTGGCGTGAGGAGTTGATCGCAAATTTCCCGACAGGCTTGTTGGAGTTTTTGGGTAAGATCAGCCGGCACGAATACGGGACTTTCAGCGACCCGGAAATCGGGTACCTCGCCAATTCGTGCTTTGAGTTCATCGAGCAAGTGCACATAAAGCCCCGGCCTATACGATTCGTTGATGCGCTGTCTAATATCCCTGATCATATGATAATTCCATTTGTTTCCATCGAATGAATCGACTCAGGTCCTGTGCATCCACTAAACTTCCTGTGTTTGCAGAAGGCCAAGCTCAAGAAATCGGGGTAGGATGCCACGGTAGGTTTGTTCGAGTTTGCCTGGGTCATTCAGTTTTTGCAGCATGTCTTGGTAGGTGGCCTCTCCGTGTTGGCGGATGATGTTGGCGATTCGTTCGGGCTGTTTCATGTAGTGCAACATGCCCGTGGGATCGGCTTCTGGGTGGAATTGAGTTCCGAAAAAGTGCGTGCCAAACCGTACGGCCATCAAAGCCCGCTCGTATTGAACATGGTCGCGCATGCGTTCGATGGCCAGAATTTGGGCCCCAAAGCGTTCAAATGCGGCAAAGTCGGGATGCACCACCTGCCAATCGCGCATATCTACCGCCCATAAGGGATCGGGGAGACCCTCCAACAAGGGATCATGCACGCCATATTGGGTTTTATGGACTGGAAAGATACCAAAGGAGGGGCTTCTCCTTAAAGAGGCCGTGCCGAGACCGAAATGTTGACAAAGCATCTGAAAGCTGTGGCAAATGAAGAAAACGGGCTTCGGTCTATTCAGCGGGTTCTGGTTGTGGGCCCACAATCGGTCGAGAAGGGCTCGGTAGCCACGTTCCCAGCCGTGTCCGGCCAGCAGGGGCGAGCCTGGTCCACCGGTCGACACAAACAGGTCGAAGTCAATACCCGGCAATTCTCTCCGGTTTCTTACATCAAATTCAGTCCACTCGATTTGGTCGCCGAAATGCTTCAGAATGCTTCGGAGGCTCTCCATGCCCAAATTAGGGGCGCCATCGTACATATCGAGGAGGGCAACCCGAGTGGGCTTCAATTCTTCTTCGGTCATCATGCAAAATGCGCCAACGGCAACCTCTAATATACGGCTTTTTTTGGTTACAATTAAGCCGCCGTTTGCTCCACGTAGTAGTCAACAACCGCCTTAAGATCATGGCTTTGGGCGTAGGTCCGGAGCTGCCGATCGGCTCCGGTCCCTTGTTCGAGCATGGTACGGATGTAGTCCATATACGAATGGGTCCCCATTTCGTCGACAGCAGTCGACACAAATTCGAGCAGTTCGTGGATCAGGCCGCGGGTGTTCACTTCAGATTCTTTGCCAAAATCGATCAGCTTGCCATCAATGCCATATCGACTCGCCCGCCATTTATTCTCATTAATTAGTGCGCGCTTGTAGATCATAAAATTCAGGTTATTCTGCCTCAGTTGATGCAGTTTCACCACCAGTGCCTGAATAAGAGCCGCAATAGCTACAGTTTCGTCGGCCCTCATCGGCACATCACAGATTCTAAATTCGATGGTATCATAAAACGGATGCACACGGATATCCCACCAGATTTTTTTGGCGTTATCGATGCAATTCGTTTTCACCAGCATTTTCACATAATTTTCATATTCGGCATAGCTCTCGAAATAATCGGGAATGCCCGTTCGGGGAAACTTGTCGAAGACTTTCGACCGGTATGATTTAAACCCGGTGTTCCTTCCCTCCCAAAAGGGAGAATTGGTGGAGAGCGCATAAATGTGCGGCAAAAAATAGCGCACCGAATTGGCGATATGCACCGCCATGTCTTTATCGGGTACGCCCACATGCACATGCAAACCGAAAATCAAATTGGAACGAGCGGTGTCCTGCAGTTCATTAACAATCTCGTGGTAGCGTGGATTTTCGGTAATCAATTGGGTTTGCCACAAAGAGAAGGGATGGGTGCCCGATGCCCCAATCACGTAGCCTTTACTGCGCGCCACATCCGACACCACTTTCCTTAAATTTTTGATGTCCCGTTCGGCCTCCTGAATGTTCTGACACACTTTGGTGCCCACTTCAACCACGGCCTCATGCATTTCGGCTTTAGCCTGATCAGGAAGAATTGAATTTACTCCCGCCACAATCTGTTGCTCGTGCGATACCAGCTCCCTGCTTTTAGGATCGATGACCTGGTACTCTTCTTCAATTCCTATGCTGAACATTAAAGATCAGGATTTTGCATTTTTTCGCTCAGATTAACAGCATCCAAACCAAATTCTGCGATCGGAGGACGTTCAATTTTAATTCTTTTCTTACCGGCCACTTTTTTAACGCCTTTTTTCGTTCCTTTTTTAGCGGTTGATTGTGGATGAGTCAAATTCATTTTTTTTACCCTTTTGGGCTTGCGTTCCACTACGGCGACTGATGACTCTTCCGTTTTTTCCTTGGGTTTTTTGCCCAATTTATTTTCATTTTTTTCTTTAAGTTTTGGTCCTCTTTTTTTCGGTTCTGCTTTAACCGCAGCTAATTCACTTTCATTTATTTCTTTTCGTTTTGGTCCTCTTTTTTTCGGTTCTGCTTTAA
>VGGT01000108.1 GCA_016868485.1 Bacteroidota bacterium | reverse complement strand
AAGGGGTGCATAGGGAACCTCACCGGTTTGCAATCGATCGGAAATTCTTAATGCCATTTCCTTGGTTCCCCCTCCACCAGGTATGACACCCACGCCCAACTCAACCAAGCCGATATAGGTTTCAGCAGCCGCCTGAACAGCATCCGCATGCAGCGTTAATTCACATCCACCCCCTAGGGTAAGCCCCCGAAGAGCCACCACCACAGGGATGGAGCTGTATCGAGCGCGCATGGTGAATTGCTGAAATGCCCGAATCGCCATATCCAATTCCTCATATTCTTGCTCGACCGCCAACATAAAGACCATGCCCAAATTGGCTCCTGCCGAGAAAACTTCTCCTTCGTTGCCGATCACCAAACCCCTAAAATCCTGTTCGGCCCGGTTCACGGCCTGGTGGAAACCGGCGATGATCTCACTGCCCAGCGCATTCATTTTGGTATGGAACTCCAGGTTCAGTATGCCCTCACCCATGTCGATTACACTGCATCCAGCATTTTTCCAAACCGTATTGGTACTCCTCAGGTATTCCAGACGAACAATACCCCGACTACCCGGAACAGGGATATACGAGCCCACAGAGGGTTGATAGACTTCCTTGCCGTCCGATGTAGCGCGGTAAAAATGCTCGTTACCCTTGGCCAGCATGTCATCAACCCAGGGTGCAGGCGGTGCTCCGTAAAGCTTCATCAATTGGCTCATTTGACGAACACCAACAGCATCCCAACTTGCAAATGGACCCAATTGCCACCCAAAGCCAGCCACCATAGCGTCATCAATTCGGTACAATTCGCCCGCAACCTCCATGGCATGGAGTGAAGCATAGCGAAACATATGCGACAAATTGATGCGGTAAAATTCGCCTGCCTGATCGGGCATTTGCACCAGCATAGGGAGGCGCTTACTCAAGTTTTCCTCCTGCCGGATTGGATCCAACAAGGGGAACTTGGTTTTGGCCTGCTCCTCGTATTCGAGTGTTTGAAGGTTTAAGGCAAGAATTTTCTTCCCACCCTCGGGGGTGCGCGTTTTTTTATAAAATCCCTGTCCCGTTTTATCGCCCAACCACTGCTGTTCGAGCATGTGATCCAAAAAGGTCGGGAAGGCGAAAAGATGACGATCGGGATCATCCTGGCAATGCTCAGCTACACCCTTGGCCACCCGAGCGAGGGTATCGATACCCACCACATCACACGTTCGAAAAGTGGCCGACTTGGGTCGACCGGCCAAAGGGCCGGTTAATTGGTCGACCGCTGTGATGTTGAGACCTGTACGCTCCAGTGTATTGAGCAAGGCCATGATCCCAAAAACCCCCATGCGGTTGGCAATGAATGCCGGAGTATCTCGGGCCAGAACAGTTGTTTTACCGAGTATTCGAGCGCCAAAATCCATCATGAAATCAAGCACCCAGGGCTCGGTATCCGGCCCCGGAATAATTTCCAACAATTTCAGATAACGTGGCGGATTGAAAAAATGGGTACCACAAAAATGGCGTCGAAAATCTTCCGTCCTCCCGGCATTCATTAATTGAATGGGAATGCCGGATGTATTCGAGGAAATGATGCTCCCGGCTTTCCTGTAGACTTCGATTTTTTCGAACAACTGCTGTTTGGCCGGCAGTTGCTCAACAATCACCTCAATAATCCAATCGCTCTGGCTGATTTGGTTTAAATCATCTTCGAAATTGCCCGTTTGAATGCGTTTCGCGAACGATGGGTGGTATAAGGGGGATGGGTTGCTTTTGATGGCATTTTGAAGCGACTCATCAACAATTCGGTTTCGGATAGCTGGGTTGCTCTTGGCGTCTTCTTGTTCAGAAGTATTCTGTGGAGCCTCAAAAGCACGATCCAGTAAAAGAACCGGAATTCCTACACCCGCGAGGTGACAGGCGATTCGTGAACCCATTATGCCCGACCCGAGCACTGTTGCGTGGTTAATGGTGTATTTCATGACATGACTCGGTTTCAAAATTGTGTTTGGGGAATGGGCTCGGGAACCAAAGTCTGCTGCACAACCCGATGAATGGCATCACTAACCCTGTAAAAAGCCTGTAGATCTTGATCCGAAACCAGCTCCTGAACCTGGCGATTAAACTTTCGCACATAATCCCGAGCGATTTGTCGTGCTGCTTGACCTTCCCGGGTAAGCACCAACCTCACTTCCCTTCGGTCTTGCTCATTTTGTCTGTTGCGCACGATCCACCCTCTTTTTTCCATACTGCGCAGAATCCTGGTCATGCTCGAGGCTTCCATGCCCAATAATCCAGCGAGTTGACCCACCTGAGCACCTTCCTCTCCCAAATGCAGCAATAAAAAGGCGGCGGAAGTACTCAAATCATAGGCCTGGGCTTCGCTGTTGTACATTCTTGAAATATTCATCCAGGCCAGCCGGGCTACTGAACAAACAGTCTTTCGGGGTTTATACATGCGTTTTCAGAGTAAAGAAATAAGTCTGCAATATAGTATGCATGCATACCATATGCAAGAATAGTATTATATTTTTTTTGTGTTCAGTTCGTTTGTTTTTGTGTTTTGTTTAATTGATCAATTCAATTTGGGGGAAGGGTACTGGGAACCTTAATTTTGGTAAAAGTTCCGTTTATGGCCGTCTTCAACTCCTTAGTCATAGGGGCTCAACCCCATGCACCTGCCCATTCAACTTCAACCGTTCAGACGTTATTATCCATAAACAACCCCTTAAAGTTCATCGCTTTTCTCTTACTGCCCTATATACTGATTGGATGCAGTAGAGACGGTCCACCATATAGGGTCGTATTGAACGCCACGATTATAGAACAAGCCAAATCTGTTAAAACCAAACAGATCATGAGGATTGGGGTTTACCGAGTTGGTGGACTGTCGCCATTCGATAGGTCAGTATGCTGGTCACATTTTTACAATGATTCTACTGGCATAGCCCAAATTCGACTCGAATTGCCACAACCCCCAGAATACTATACCCTCTTGATCGACTCCCTACCACCGGGATACGTCGGCACACTGGTGGGAGCCCCTCTCAACCACAAACGAAAGCAAAATCTTATTCTGTTTGTGCATACACCCTAATTCTTGCTTGTTTTGAATGAGTGGCCGACTTGTGAACGATGTCGCAACGCCACCCAAAGGTCAACGGTTTCCGACGACCACCTACGAGCCTACACCGCGGTTTCATTTTATTTGAAGTAAAAAGAACCAAATACCGGCGTTTAGCCTGAGCGATGCTCTGTGTAGCCTCGGAAACTTGACCCATCACCCATTCGTTGAAGCAGAAGGCTTTTTCTGGGTGATACGCTTACAAAACAGCCCCATGGAGGTGGGGCTGCCATGACCCTGGATCTCTGTTTCACCCAAAATCCAAACATCATGAACGGCAAATCTATCATAAAATTTGCTGTGTGGTATTTCTTTTGCCTCACAGCCGGGCCATTGCTGGCCCAATCTGCCTTTGAAACGGCACACATAAACCGATACCAACTGCTTCAGCCCTATGTTCCAGAAGGGTTCCTCATCGATCGAAGTCCATTGAGTCTGATGCGGAGCACACAAGGCATCGATCCGGATGCTTACAGTTACGGCCGACAAGACACGGCCGATTTCAACAAATATTGCGATATGCACCGGCTGATGCGACCGGCCAGCTTCGGCACTCATTTTTCATTGAGCACCGATTCCATTCGACAGTTATCCAAAGAAGTAGTCTATGGTTCTACTCGGGCTTATCCACCGGCCAACCGACAAAGAAACCATGACCTCATATTGGCTGCCATGCACATTACGTATCGAGAGATTGCTCCCGGTGCATTCGACAGCGCTTATGTCTACCACGACGCTGTCATCGACCGCTACAAATTGGGGTTAGGGACATTACCGATGAACGACACAGTTTTCTATGATAGTCTCCCACAATCTGCATACGCCATTGTAACATCCCCATGGCGGTTTAATGATGCCCAGACACTTGCCCAGTGGTCGGTAAAAAGGGCGCTCTTTATGCTGGTCGCCACGGAACAAGTGGCTTATCGGATGCCCGGACAAGCTGTACGCGTTCATTTGCCTTCGGAGTTGTGGCAAGGGGATTGGAACGGAATAAACTTGGAGGTCGACTTTGGAGACGGCCTCGGATTCAGACCCGTAAATTCAGGACAAAGCATGTTGATCAACTATTCATCCGACGGAATGAAAAATATCCGTGGACGGCTGATTGGAGGAGACGGGCAAAATCTACTGGCTCATCCCTCAATGGCACAAATCCAGGTGGTTACCCTAAGATTGGGAAATCCCGACGAAATCCTCCAGAGCGGAACGCCAACTTGTGGAGCATTATCAAGCTTTATTGATGGAAAAGCCACTGCATACATCAAATATGGGCAGGGTAATGCCCAGCAGCTGCGGCGACCTTATGTGGTTGTGGAGGGTTTCGAGGCCGAATCTATTGTTCGTGGAAACCCATCAGAAGTTTATGGGGATGCGGGCTCTGGCTACGGACAATTCAACTGGCCTACATTCAGTTCGGGAATAAGTCAAGATCAGCAGCGTTATCTGATTCCACTGGTCGACTACCTTGATTCGATCAGACGGGATGGTTACGATCTGGTCTTTGTTGATTTTCAAACGAATCGAGCCGATATACGAAGCAATGCCCGAGCGCTCATTTCAATACTCGAGCAAATCCAATCCCGAATGACGCTTTCAAATCTACCTCCTTCAATGGAGTGCTTGGGAATAAGCATGGGGGGGCTTATAGCGCGTGCCGCTTTGAGGGAGATGGAAGATCATGGATGTTGTCATGGGGTTAGCTTGTTTACCTCATTTTCTACGCCCCATAGGGGTGCGAACATCCCCTTGGGTAGTCAGTATACCCTGATCGATTTAGCGGAACGCTTCAACATATCTGGAAGCACCGACTTGATTGATGATCTGGTTCGACATGTTTTACAGTCACCGGCAGCCAGACAAATGCTGGTGTACCACCATGACACCACGGCCCGAGTTGCCCATCTTCAATGGATGAGCTATCTCGACCAACTGGGTATGCCGCGACATTCGCGAAATATGGCGGTAACGAATGGGAGTGTCAATGGAATAATGCAGCAAATCGACACCGCCCATTCAGCAGCCTGGTTGAACCCAGGAGATCGTTTGATCTACATCAGCCGAGAAGTCTGGGTGCCTCATTCAGTTCCCCTACCCATAAACAGCCAGGGTTATCGTTCAACGGGTGTCAACGGCATGCATCTTATGCGATTGGAGGGATTTACCGCCCCGCATGCTCCTTGGGCGGCATCGGGCGGCCTACTCTATTCGGGAGGGGATCACCTCATCAACAACCTCCAAGATGTGGCTGTGGCACACCTGGTTTACGCAGGTTCTGTACTTCGTCTGTTCAAAATAATGAAATCTGCACAAATATTGGCGGCTCAGCAGCCTACTCAAGGGCCGTTAATTATGAGTGTTGCGTTGTTTCGATCGATAACTTACAGTGTTATGCAAAGCAGGGTATTGCAACAACTGATGGCCCACAACATCCAAGTCAATCAAAGTGCCATTGTGGCACGTTATGGGAACCGCCCTATGGACGGACTCGACTATGCAGCGGGCGACTTCACCTATGCTGTGGACATGAACAAAAGTGGCTTTTTTAGTCGAAGAGAACAAATAATGCAGCATGGGTTCGTGAGCACCTACAGTTCGCTCAATATCCCGGGCAATCCATTTCCACCAGTCGGGCTGCATGTGGCGCCACCTGTTGAACCTTATTCAGGATTCGAAGGATACATCAGCTTAATGGGGGCGTCGGATATCGACGACCGAAACAGCCACCATGCCTACTTGCATCCCTTCCTGATGCGACAACTCAGGGTTAATCAGTTGTGTCATCGAAATGGAAACTTGGTCTTAAGACCTTCAAGGACCTTAGACTCGGCTGTAAACTATGGCATACACCAACGTCATCATCGGCTTACGCATACCCTAAATCGTGATCTAAGAATATGGCCCGGTCAGATTACGGGAATGGGTCATTTGGGCATTAATCGTTGGCAACCCTTAAATTTCGCACACTCTTGTGCCGATTCTCTGAGGGGACAGTACCCTTTGCCCAATTCAAATTTGATATGCGCCGTAGACGGTTCTTGTATGGAGTCGAACATAGTCGTAGCGAATGGTGGCCAGATTACGTTGGGAGATGCACTTCAAGGTATACAGCAAACTGCCCAATGGTCTTTTAGAGGAGGAAGTAGATTAATACTATCCAGTGGCTCTCGACTCGTGGTCAATCATGGCAGTCGTCTCATCATCGAAAAAGACGGGATACTGGAAGTTCATGCTGGAGCCGAAATTTTTCTGGTTGGCGATTCATCCATGATAGAAATTAGGGGTAGGGTAGTGCTCGGTGATGGTGCTCGATTTGGCTTTCAAGGCAATGGACACATCGTCATCAACCACGATTCAAGTGGCTGGGTAGGTGGCGCTGCCTGGACTTTTGGAAGAAACAGT
>VGGT01000107.1 GCA_016868485.1 Bacteroidota bacterium | reverse complement strand
AGGTTCCTCAACCAAGATGAATGAAGGTACACTATCGCTGGTCGGCACTTCAATCTCGAGCAGGGGATAACGAGCAGGAGGGAGGTAGCTGTAGGCCGATGCAGAATCGCCGGTGGCATCGAGCTGGGCCGTGGCGCCAAACTGCCTGTTGTCGATGAGCCCCGACCCCTGCAAGGCAGCCGTGGGCCTCTGGCCGAAAGCCCGATTGGATGACTTAGAAAGGCTACCTGATGCGCTTTTTGTGATCAGACCACCTAAATAGCCCGCTTGTTCTGCGCGCAGCCTGGTTGGGGGTGCCGGAACAGGGTTCAAATCTTCAGCCGCAGGCTCACGGAGTTGTAGGTTCAATAGACTCCCTAAGTTCGGCCGCTGAATCTCCTCCAAACAAAAGCTACCGTGCAGGCCAGTGTGCAATCGAAGGATGGGATCGGAGGCGCGACCACAATCCAACAGGCTGAGGCTAGGCATTGCTCTTGCTGAACTGAGAGAAGTTAGAGGCTCAGCAGCCCGAAAAGGATTTTCTTGTTGGGTCGAATCGGCGACAAGGGATGGGTCCGTGTTAAGGGATGGGTCCGTGTTAAGAGATGGATCAGCGACAAAATCGATACGGGCAAAATGACGCGAAGGAATGCCCGATGCATCAGACAGAAAAACAAATCGAGCGCTGTCGATTCGTCGCGGCGAACGTTCCGAAACGCCCAAAGATTGGGTAAGGTTCACCACGGTGTCGATGCGCACATCCTTAATTCGGGCGGCAAACAAATCGGAATATAGATTGGGGTTTAGCGAGTCGCCGCACGGAACAGCCGAATAAAGCAGCCATTCGTCGGTCAGAAACCGAGGCGACAACTCATCGCATAGGTCGAGGGTGAGCGGCTGAAAAGTGCGGGATTTTGGGAAAAATGCCATCAGGTCATTTTGACCTTTTTTCCGCGCCGATAAAACCAAATAGCGCCCAGAAGGGTGCATATCGAGGCTATTGATCTGATCCACACCGGTCATCAGGATGTCCGTTCGCTCCTGCTCCCCAGAGGCCTTCCAACTCAGTTGACCGTAGCGAATGCGCCCCTTTGCTTCATAGAAATAGTGAAGCAGTTCAGCGCCAGGTTGCCAAGCCATTAAAGGCTCCGCTGCACCAGGCGCTAAGGCCTGCCACTTCACCCCACTGCGTTGTTTAAACAGTATCTTACCTGTGCCCAACTCTTCAACCGTGAGCCGGCACAGTCCGTTTTTCTGTTCCATGCGGGCCAGTAGGCGACCCTTCGGATGCATGGTCAATCCTACCGTTTCCGCACGGCGCCACAGTGGACGAAAAAGGCTGTCGACCCTGGGTTCCGTTCGGCCCGAGTCGTCTTGTGCAAAGCGTTCTAAATAATACTTCAACCAATCCTTGCCGATGGTTTTCATTTTGGTACCCGTCACATAGGCCATGCCGCTGCGGAAATCGCGGTTCACCCGGGTGAGATAGAGGGCGTTGGAGAGCGAGGAAGCCCCATAGCGTTCGGTGATGTAGTGCCAAAAACTCACACCAGCGAGTTCCGGGTCGCGGTTGATGAGTTGACTAAACCGACGCACGCCACCGGCTTTCAAGTGCTGCCTCAGGCGGTTGTCGCGCTCGAAATGCCAACCCGATTGGATGTAGGCCAGCAAACCCTGTTCATACCAATCGGGCAAATAAATCAAGGCCGAATTTTGGACCCGCTCAGTGAGGCGCCCCCCATAGAGCATCTCTTCGATCAGCACGCGTGCCACCCCACGGCGCAGCTCCTCATGGAATTTTTCGCGCTCTTGGTGGTAGTAGACTACCACCTTATTGCCCCCGAGGCGGGTTAGTCCACCACGGTTGTATTGATCCAGGTCGAATCCCAAATTCGATTGCTTGAGATCATTGTGGGTTTGGTAGACAATAACTTGGTAGGGATCATCGGAGCGATAGCCAAGCAACTCCTCAACTTCACGAATTTGATCGGGTGCCGTGGCCAGGGTATAACGACCCAGTTCATCGGCCTCCATATGGAAATAGACTTGAACATTATCTTTTTCCAGCATCGACCACTCATAAAATTTGAATTGGATGCGGTTTTTGCCGAAATAGGTTTGTGAGGCTTGGCTTTGCCCATTCGCCCAGTGCACGCTCAAGGCGAAAAGAAAGAGGAGCATCAGGCGGCCGACCAACATAGTCTTTTCCGATTGAGGGGTTAACCCATTCATTTAGCCTTCCAAGTTTCCGCCCACGGTACCGTTGTTGATGAATGGGTTAAACCGACGTTCCTGACCGATTTGGGTAGCAGGTCCATGGCCCGAATAAAGGGTGTAGGCATCGGGCAAGGTCATCAAGCAACGGTGGATGGATGCCATCAGGGTATTGAAATTCCCTCCAGGCAAATCGGTTCTGCCGATACTTCCTTGAAAGAGCACATCACCACCCAAGACCCACTCCTCCTTCTCATTGATAAAAATCAAGCTACCCGATGAATGTCCGGGTGCCTCGCGCACCTTGAGGATCAATTCACCGAGTTCAATGACATCACCCTCCGCCAAGTAGCCTTCGGGGGATGGAGAAGCCGTTGCCTGAATCCCAAAAACAGGAGCATAGGCAGTCAGCCGGTTCAAATCAGCCTCATCGTCGCGGTGGATCCAAGGCTTAAGGCCATAGGTCCGAAACACAAAATCATTTCCCAGGATGTGGTCGATGTGGCAATGGGTATTGAGTAACCGAGCCGGTCGAAGACCTTTTTGGGTGATAAACTCTGTTAGTGCTTGCTGTTCTTCGGGGTATTGACAACCCGGGTCTACAATCAGCGTATTTCCGTGTTCATCAAACACCAGATAGGTGTTTTCCTGAAAGACGCCAAATTCAAACCCGTGAATCATTGCAAAAATTAATCGCTGCCAGCGGCAAAAGCAGCCAAATCGAAGTTGAGACCAAAACGCAGGGTATTTTCGAGCGGGTGTCCACCCTGCAAGCGCGTAGTGGGAACGAGATAAGCGAAATTGATGTGGAACACCTGATAGCGTAAACCGGCACCCATGGTCATAAACTGACGACCGCCTTTGGTTGGATGCTCATAGAAGTAGCCGCCTCGGAGGGAGAACACATTGTTGTACCAATACTCGAGTCCAAGCGATACGTTTATTTCACGCAGTTCTTCCAATCCGCCGTCTGGTGCATCACCAAACGATGAAAAGACGCCTTCCAATACCGATTTGGAATTGGGGTCTTGCCCCCTCTCGATCTCCCAACCACCCTGTGGATTAGGGATCAGCCGACCACTGCTGTCGCGGGCATAGATGGGATTAGTGGGCACAAGCAGTTTGTTGAGGTCGAGCGAAACGCTGAGGCGATTGAACGCGTCGATTTGTGCCGTTGCCGTTGTGCCCAAACGCAAATTGGTGGGAAGGAAGTTCGTATTTCCAGATTCCGAATAGGCGATTTTGGCACCCAAATTGGTGATGCTCGCCCCAAATGCAATCTCCCCATCCTTACCCATCACCATGGCAGGGGTGCGGTAGTAGGCCGATAAATCACCTGCAAATGATTGCCCGGGGATGGTTTGTTGGTTTTGATCGAGGCCGGCCGCCAAATTCGAATAGATGTAGCGCAATCCGATCCCCATACTGAATTTATCACCCAATTTGCGCGAATAAACCCCGTCTACCGCAAATTCATTCGGCTTGAATGTGGCGATTTGTTGACCTGTGATGTCGGTGAAGGTGATGTCGCCCAGAGAAAAGTATCTGAGCGAGCCACCGATGGTCTGCATTTTGTCGAGGCGCTTGTAAAAACTTACATAAGACAAGCTAATGTCCGGCACGAGGTTGCGCAACCAGGGGTTGTAGTTGATACCAATACCCAAATTATCTTCGGCAAAAGCCAATTTTGCACCATTCCAGTGGATGCTGTTCACATCCGGTTGTGTGGCTGCCCCTACTTCACCCATAGCACCAGCCCGGGCATCGGGCGAAATCAGCAGGAAAGGAACGGCAGTGGTGATGGTGTTTAAGTTACCCCCGCCCAATTGTCCGGGTGTAATTTGTGCCCACAAGGGACTTTGGAACAAAAACGAGGCGGTGATCAGGGTCGGAAGGAAGAATCCGGCAGATAATTTCATGGTCAAGGGGTTCGGTGTACGCAAAACAGAAAATAAACAGGGTTTGAAAAAAGACAATTAGCGCAAAATTACAAGTTTTTGGGACTCGGAGGCTGACTCGCCACTGGCCGTGCGGATCCAAAGGTGATAAACATACACACCATTCCCCATATAGTTGCCGTAGTCGTCCAAGCCATCCCAGCTGAGGCTGTTGTCGGAATAGCCCTCCGTTTGAATGTTGCTGCGGATAGACTTCACCCGGCGCCCAAGGGTATTGTAAATCTCAATCCCCACTTCCAGCGGCTGCCCAGGCCGGTTGTGGTCGAACTGAAAGGTGGTATGGCTCGAAAACGGATTGGGGTAGTTGATGAGGCGAGAAACAAGCAGGCGTTCCGCATCAACCACTACAAAAGAGAGGGAATGCGTAGAAGAATTATTGTGCACATCCCAGACTTTCATATTGAGTTGGTAGGGACCCGGATCAAGTTGAAAGAAAGGGTAGCGAATTTCACCACGGGTGTAATCGTCGAGTGCTGACTCGTAAAATTGATTGAGAATGATCGGGCTGTTCACCTCACCATTGCGTATGAGGGTGATGTCGCGACCAATACCAGCGCCCGTGGTGTTGATGCCACTGCTGTCGAATAAATCAGCCAGAAAAAGTGGATTGGCATCGGTGATGCCACCATCTCGGAAACTGCGGTTGTTCATATAGAGGCGAATCTGTGGGCCTCGGGTATCGGGAGTCACCGTGGTGGCCGTACCACCCACAATGACCTCGCGGTAGTCGCCCGCTGCATCACCCGACGGGCCTTTAGCATACAGGTTAATGCGACCGGGTCCGTACTGGTAGGCAATATCGCGTGGCACTACAAAACTGAACGACCAATCCCCATTCTGTATGCCCGCACGTCCGCGGTAGAGTAGATTTCGGTATTCGGGATAGGTGGTCGGGGGAGAATCACTGCTGTTTCCCAAGGTTCGAACGCTTATGGGTTTATCAAAGACAGAAGGCACCAATTCGCCCTGAAAGTTCGTGCGCTTGAGGCCAGTCTGTGCATCCACAATGTCCCCATCAATGCGCACAAGCGCTAAAGCTTTGAGGGTATCGCCATAGGGGGTTACCTGAACATTGTTGATTCGGGTGAGGTCAATGCCGTCGTTTGGATAGGCCAGTCGCAGAGCGGGGTCGCCCAAGAGGGTAAAGTTTCTCGTGTTGATGGACCCCAAATCGGAATTAGACACCCGCATAAATACCTCACCCATGGTCGGCTTTTGTCCGTTTGGCCCCATGCGAAACAACTCGTCTCGGTAGATGCGTGTGCTGAGCATTTTGTTGCCGAACGTGAATGTGATGCGGGTGGTGGTCATCAATGCGATCGCACCACCCATGGGGTTCAACATAACGGCTTCACCTGCACTGAGCCCACCCGGGTTATCGAATCGGGTGAATTCACAGGTTGCGGTGACCATGAGGGGCAGACGGCCCTCCGATTTCCATTCCCGGATTTCGGGCAAGGTCACAATGCGCTCTTCTGCCCATCCATTCACGCCACCGTGCCCCATATAACCGACCACAAGTGCGCCACGGGTCATGCGGGCGTTGATGTCGCGGTTCACCTCGGGGTATCGGTTGCCGCCAGGCCGCGAATCACGCCGGTAGGCATCCAAATAGACTTTTTGAACAATTGCAGGCGTGTAGGTGGTATCCCAAATTTTGGCCATGTCCTCCATATCGCTGAGGTGGAGATTTCCGTCGCCATCGTCGGCCACCAGCATCACCCGATTTTGCCAGTCACCCCGCGCGTTGGGGTGGAGGTAGCGGTTAATTTTATCGACCATTTCCTTGGCTTGTTGAACGGAGCGTGCGGGAAGACGACCCACGGCCACGTCCATTCGGTCGCCTCCACCTTCTCCAAAGCCCCCTTCCCAGTCGTCGAGCAGTGCCACATAGGCGTCGGAGCAATAGCTATTGACCGGACTACTGCTGTTTCGGCTTTGGTAGGTGGGCACCAAATTCGTATTGCCCGCCACCCTATTTTTGTAGTCGTAGGAGGCCGAGCCGAACAAGAGCAGATAGCGTGGGGCAGCGGTTGAACCCCCCGCAGCCCGGGTGTAGAGCATCCGCATAAAACTGCGGATGGCCACCAGGTCTTGCCTGCCACAGGAAAATTCGTTGTAGAGTTCTGCGGGCGTCACCACGATGACCGAAAGCTGGTCCTTTTGCCGGTGGATTTCAGCAATTTGTTCGGCCTGAACCCGAAACTCAGGTGCCGCAACCACCACCATATCCATGGGTGCTGTACCGTGGAGGTTTTGGTTGGCTACCGTACCCGCTGCTACCGGAAGGGGAAATGAACTGCCCTGTAACACAGCGAAACGCCTCAGCGATCCACTATGGGCTGTGAATGTTCTG
>VGGT01000106.1 GCA_016868485.1 Bacteroidota bacterium | reverse complement strand
GGTTCAGGCGAAACACTCTATATTCGTGGGTTTGGGTCTTTCCAGGCCAGAAAACGTTCGGCGAAAGTGGGCTATCATTTCAAGCAAAAAAGCGCCATACAGTTGGAGGAGCGGATCATCCCACATTTCAAGCCCTCTAAAATTTTTCAAGCCGCGCTGAATGGCTTGCCCATACCGGGCGAAGATGATTAATCGATGAGCAGCAAGCAAGTTATTTGGGTAGTTATGCTGCTCACAGCAGCATTAGGCATCTATTTCTTTGGAAACAGAACGGCGCCTGCAAAAACGGAACCCACCCAATCCGATCAAGAATCGGCGCTTCCCGAAACCCAAATTTGGGAAGAGGCCAATCAGTCGTTGACTGAAGAAGAACGCAAAAAGGTGGCTGGGATGGAAAAAGCGATTGATACCCTCACGAATCCCGAGCAACGCGCCATGATGTATGAGGGCTTGAGTGCATTTTGGAATAAAAAAGGATTACCCGCCGCCTCAGCGCTCTCTCGGCTCTATGGCGCACGCCAAACGGGAAGCAGCAGTGCCTTACACGCCGCAGGCTCTATGCTCATGCACGCTGCTGAGCTCTCTACCGACAGCAACATTCAAAAATTCTTGTTTGGGGAATCCTTAGAGACCCTGCAAAGAGCGTCGAAACTCGATTCTACCAATCTCGATATTCAGGCTGATTGGGCAAGAGCCGTGGTACTTACCTCTGCCAACCCCATGGAAGGCATAATGCGCCTGCGAAACATCACCCAAAACGAACCCCGGCACCTTCGCGCCAACTATCATTTGGCACGAATGGCCATCACCAGTGGCCAGCTTCCCAAAGCGGTGGCGCGTTTTCGTCAGATCATTGAGTGGTATCCTGCTTACCCCGATGCTTATCTGGGCTTGGGTGAAGCTTACCACGAAATGGGCAATTCCGATAGTGCCCTTTACTTCTTAAACCAATACAAAGGACTCGTACCCGATCCGGATTTGCACCAGCAGGTCGATGAGTACATCCGTCAGTTTCAAAAACCTTAAATTATTTGTTATGCCTTGCGGTAAAAAAAGAAAACGCCACAAAATCGCTACCCACAAAAGGAAGAAGCGTCTCAGAAAGAATCGCCACAAAAAGAAGTAAAAAACGTTTGCTAGAGCGTCTAGTGCGTTATTTTTAGATTCATCGGGGGTAATCAATCACCCTCGTAACTATTTTTATTGTGGCAAAATCTATGTACATAAGATCTTTGGATAATGGCTTCGAAATGGCCACTACCGAAGATCGCCGCCTTATTGAGCTCACAAGCCAGCAGAATGACCAACACTTTCAGGTGGGTGATATCTACTTGGGCCGGGTCAACAAAATTGCCCCTGCACTGAATGCTTGTTTTGTTGATATTGGATCAGAAAAAGACGCATTCCTGCATTTCCAGGACCTCGGACTTGTTTTTAAGGAGTTTAATCAATACGTTCAGGAGCTGATTTCCGGCAAAAGAAAGTCTGCATCGATTGAGAATATTGGTTTAAGCCCTACTTCCGATAAAAATGGAAAAATAGAAGGTATTCTACAGCGGGGTCAGGTTATTTTGGTACAGGTCACTAAAGAGCCCATAGGAACAAAAGGCCCCAGAATTTCCACGGATATCAGCTTAGCAGGTCGTTACTGCGTGCTTCTCCCCTTCTCTGAGTCGATCAATATCTCCAGAAAAGTAACCCAACAAAACGAACGAAAACGTTTGAAGGGGATCGCATCCGCCGCCCTACGCAAGAACTACGGCGTGATTGTGCGAACTGCCGCTCAACAATGCAGTACCGAAGAACTCACTGCTGATATCAAGGAACTGATTGAAAAGTGGCAGAAAACCATGCTCAAGCTCAAAGGGATGGAGCCGAAAGCCAGGGTCGTGCAAGAAATGGCACGAACCACAGGTATTCTGCGCGATGTGTTTAATGATACCTTTCAACATATTTACGTTGATGATCCGCGTAATTGGGAGGACATCCGCGATTACATCGGCAGCATAGCGCCAGAGAAAACAGAGATCGTTAAGCTCCACAAGGGTAAAATCGGTTTGTTTGAACACCATGGTGTCGATAAACAAATCATGGCAGCACTGGGCAAACACGTGAACCTCAGCAGCAGTGCCTATTTGGTGATCGAGCACACCGAGGCATTGCATGTTATCGATGTGAACAGCGGAGCCAGGGGAAAACAAGCGACCGAACGCGACGAGCATATTCTGAACATCAATTTGGAAGCAGCAGAAGAAGTTGCTCGTCAACTTCGATTAAGGGATATGGGCGGCATCATCGTGGTCGATTTCATTGATATGAATCCACCCGCTCATCGAAAACAAGTTTTCGATCGGCTTACTGAATGCATGAAATCAGACCGTGCCCGTCATACCATACTTCCCATCAGCAAATTTGGCTTACTTCAAATTACCCGTCAACGGGTGCGGCAAGAGGTGAGTGTAACAACCCAGGAGGTTTGCAACGCTTGCATGGGTTCAGGCACCGTTCAGCCCAGTATTCAGGCCGCAGATCAACTTGAAAGCAGACTGGATTTTTTATTGACCGAAGAAAAATTGATGGTGAAGTCTATCCACCTCAATCCGTATCTCAAGGCTTACCTGACCTCAGGTTTGTTAAACCACCCGCTTAAATGGTGGTGGAAATACAAAAAGTGGATTCAATTGAAGGAAGACGTTGGCTTTGGTTTGAATCATTTTGAGTTTCGCGACGCGAAGGGACAATTACTTGGAAATTAATCGATCAAAGCTTCGACCAAGTCAATATACCAGTTTCCCAACCAAGGGCATCACGCGTCCACGACCGAATGCCTTTGCGGTTACCCTCAAAACAGGGGGACTTTGAAAACGCTTGAATTCGCAGGCGTCGACCATTCTGATGACTTTTTGAATCAAATGCTCATCGAATCCAAGGTTCATCAATCGATCTTGGGCCAATCCTTTTTCTACGTACAATTCCAGAATGGCATCCAACACATCATAAGGCGGCAAATCATCACTATCGGCCTGACCTGGTTTTAATTCAGCACTTGGCGCTTTTTCAATGATGTGTTCAGGAATCAAAGGGCCCGATTTGTTTATGTGCCGTGCTAACCGATATACCCTTGTTTTTAACAAATCGCCCAATACCGAAAGAGCACCAGAGGTATCCCCATACAAGGTGCCGTAACCAACCGACATTTCACTTTTATTGGTAGTATTGAGGAGCACGGCGCCCCATTCATTCGCCGCAGCCATAAGCAATGCACAACGGATTCTAGATTGCAAATTTTGCTCGGTTAGGTCTTGCAACGGCCTGCCAAAGGCCTGCTCAAGCGACTCCATATGGGCGAAGAATGCGGAATGTATTGGAATACGTATGCATTGAATGCCCAATCGATCCGCAAGCGCTAAACTGTCATCGACAGAATGCGCTGATGAATAAGGAGACGGCAATAAAATTGCCGTAACCCGATCACTTCCGAGGGCTTCAGCAGCCAGCAGCGTCACCAATGCCGAATCAATTCCTCCCGACAATCCGATTACGGCCTTATTCAAATTCTGTTTTGAAAAAAAATCTCTAATCCCCAAAACAAGTGCACTGCGAAGCAAATTCAGTTCGTGTTCCGAATCGGAATCAGCTTGATCATGTATTTTCCAATCCTTCCCCGGCGACCAAGCACCCAATGACCAGTCCACATCGGCATGCATCGACTCAAAACATGGAAGTGAAGCTGCTTTTAATCCATTGGCATCATAACATCCACTCCCGCCATCGAAAATAAGCTCGGCTTGTGCTCCACAGGTGTTGACATACAAAAGAGGCTTCCTCAACCTTGCGCTCACCTCAGATAATACAGAATGGCGAAGGGCTTCCTTCCCCATATGATAAGGGGATGCAGAAATATTCAGAATCCAATCGGCCTGGGTATATAGAACATCATCCAAAGGATCTCTTTCGTAGAGATTGCTCAGTGAATGATGCCATAGATCTTCGCATATGCTAACGGCAATACGAACCCCAGCATGCGTCCAAAGTTGGTTGTAGTGGGGGGGCGCAGGGGCAAAATACCTACCCTCGTCGAACACATCATAATCGGGCAACAGTGACTTTGCCCACAATTGTTGAACCTGGCCATCACCGGTCCGACAAGCACCGTTGAGCAATGATTTGCCAAATGAAAGCGGATTTTTTAGGGGTAATCCAAAAATAACGGCTATCCCATTTGTTTGCTGGGCAATGTTCGAGGCCCATAGCCTGCACAATTCAACCAAATGCTCGGACTCGAGTAGATCCAGGGGCGGATAGCCACACAAGGCCAATTCGGGGAATACCACTAAGTCTATGCCCCGATCACGGCAAGCGATAGACTGATCAATGATTCGCCGTGCATTGGCTTCCACATGCCCAATGAGCGGATTAAACTGAACAACTGTTATGCGCATTAACGACCCAATGTATAGGCCGCCGATAGGTAGAAAGCGCTTTGTCGGGCTGAAACAGAATTGCCTCGGATGACATCACTGAGTCCGGTATCTGAATTCGCTGCCAACCGCAGCTTGTTGCCTGCTCCAAATTCCACATCGGTGCCCAACATGAGGTGCAAACCCGCTCTAAATCGACTGATCCGGTCTTCTTGTGTGCCATCGGTAACGTAATCACGTACTTTCATGATGTCGAAATACTCATCTGGATCGAAAACAGCCGGCAAATTATCTACACGAGCCCGGCGGCTCATCAAAACATCCAGGTGGAGTCCAACCCCGGCTACAATAACAGGCAATTCCGGATCCTGACTCTCCAAAAGGAGACCAACAGGCAACCGGAAAGCAGTGGTTTGATAGCGATAGGCTACATCAGGTGCCACCACCTGGCCACCATCACGTTTGAGGAACCTGCCAGAATCTATGCTGGCTCCAAAGGCCGAACGAACCACAGAGAGCCCCGAATAAGCGGCCAAATTTCCTTGAATGGGCAATTGAGCGCGAAGGCCCAAACCCCAGCCTGGTCCGAACCCATCCCGATTAATATTTCTCGTTTGTGGAGCCATTCGCGTCAGATTGCCTTCCATTTGAAACTGCCATTGTACATCAGATAACTGGCCTTGTGCCCGAACCCAACTCATGTGCATGAGGCCCACAGCAAGCATCCCATAAAACACCAGAAAGCGAAGCGATTGTATTTGTAGCATATTGGATTAATACTTGTAAAACACCGTGCAAATATCGTGATTTGTAACGCTGTATGACAACTCCTATTATTCCCCATGTAAAGTTATGGCCATCATTCATGTTGGCCCTCCTGCTCGGATCTTCGGTCTGGATCTCGGGCTGCACGGCTGAAGTTGAAGATGAAACAGTTCCACACTTGGAACCAAAGGTGGTTCGGTTCGAACAGAAATTAGCTCAGGCTGCAGAAAATGGGCCTGCACAGGTAGCGCTCCTGCGCCATGATCACCCCATTTTCTATGCTCTTTTGGTAGAAGAAATGCTTGGAATGGGTCCATCGGACAGCAACATCACGGCAGATTACCTCTGTGCCTTTCAACGTGATCGCTACACCGATAGCCTCACCATCGATATATTAAACTCCTTTCCCATTGATAAAGACCCGCTGCTCTACAAAAGCCTGCCCAGTGCCATTGCCCGTTTCAAAAAGGCATTTGACAGCCCGACGCCCCGACAGATCACCACATTTTTGAGCGGATTCCGATACCAGGCTGCATTAGACGATCGTGGCGACCTACTCATCGGTCTCGACACCTACCTTGGGCCAAAATACCGCTATTATTCGACTGCACCCTATATTTATGAATACCAAACGCGTAGGATGTCGCGCGATTATTTAACAGCCGATGCCCTTCGCCTACTGGTGCAGGACCAAATATCACCCCCTCAATCGACGGCCTCACTACTTGAAGAAATGATCACTTCAGGCAAGATCCATTATGCCATCAGAAGACTGCAACCAGGAATATCCGATTCATCCCTTTTTCGGTACACAGGCGCCCAAGTCTCCTGGGCAAAACAATATGAAAAAGATATTTGGCAATATTTGATGACCCAAAACTTGATTTATTCCAGCGAAAGGCGTTCGAAAAGTCGCTTTTTAGAGGATGGGCCGGCCACACTCGAACTCGATCCTAAGGCACCACCACGGTTGGGGGAATGGATCGGCAACGGAATTGTGGAGCGGTATATGAAGAATCACCCAGAGATGAGCCTTCCTGAACTATTAACAAAATCTACCAGCGAAATATTCAAAGAATCGGGCTACCGAGGTGAACGATAGGGATTCCCCTCTTTTTTTTCAGATGCAATGTGTTATTGGCCCGCTTCAAGCGCGATGTCGCTTATCGATTCACTTCAAGCCCGATGTCGCTCATCGCGATTCGCTTCAAGCGCGATGTCGCTTATCGATTCACTTCAAGTGCGATGTCGCTTATCGATTCACCTCCTGAAATCGCTCCACATCTATACTCTTTCCGAGTAGCAACAAATAATCTTTGTCATAAAGCATGGTATCGGATTTAGGGACACCCAAAATGTG
>VGGT01000105.1 GCA_016868485.1 Bacteroidota bacterium | reverse complement strand
CGATATTCGACTGGTTTGCTCAGCCAAAACGACAGCGCCAGCCTGAGCATCAACGTACCGGTTGGTGCACGCAACCTCCGGGTGATGGTTTATTGGGCCGATGAAGCCGGCGCACCCAATGCCACAAGGGCCTTGGTCAATAATTTAGACATGCGGCTGATTGCGCCGAATGGGCTGAATTTACTGCCCCTTGTTTTAGACCCGACCCCCACGGCCACAGCCCTCAACAGCTTGGCGGTACCCGGTGTGGATACCCTGAATAATGCGGAGCAAGTCAGTATTTCAATTCCCGAAGCGGGTACTTACACGGTACGCATACGGGGCACGGCCGTCCCTTTAGGCCCACAACGCTATTGGGTCGTTTGGGAATGGCACGAAAGCAGCATTCAGATTACCTATCCCATTGGAGGGGAAGGCTTTGTTCCGGGCGAGACGGAACTGATTCGTTGGGATGCCACCGGTGTTGCGGGAACGTTTAATGTACAGTATTCGCTTAACAATGGGCAATCGTGGACCAATATTGCTACCAATCAGGCCAACACAGTACGTCACGTGAGCTGGGCCTTGCCCACGACCCTAACCCCCACCCACCAAGCCCTAATCCGTGTGACTGCAGGCACCACGACTGCCCAATCGGAACAGCCATTTAATATCATTCGGCTCGTTAGCGGCCTCTCGATAGCATATGTTTGTCCGACCGAAACCGGCCTGAGCTGGTCGGCTGTATCGGGTGCATCACAATACATCGTTTACCGATTGGGTCAGCGTTATATGGATTCTATTGGAACGACCGCTTCCACTACTTTCACCGTAAACGGAACCATTCCGTCGCAAGCGGATTGGTTTGCCGTGGCGCCTATTCTGTCGGGTGGTGGTGTTGGCCGACGCTGCATTGCGGTTCCAAAACCAGTGAATAGCCTTTTGAACTGCCAGGCGCCGCCCGTGGCCAATTTCGCTGCCAGTTCACTTTCACCCTGTCTCAGCGATACGGTGAACATTTCCGATCAATCCCTCAATGCGGTTATATCCTGGCAGTGGGTCATAACCCCATCCACTTTCCAGTTTGTGGGGGGAACCACAGCCAGCTCTCAGAATCTTCGTTTACTTTTTTCCGCTTTGGGCACCTATAATGTCCGCCTGATTGTGTCGAACAACTTAGGGGCCGACACCCTGCTGCGCACCGATTACATCAACGTGGGGGGCGGACAAACCCCACCTATTCAAGAGGATTTTGCTGGCTCCAACCTCCCCATCGGATGGAGCCTCCGCAATCCCGACAACAGCATCACATGGCAGTTCCGAACTGGGGCAGGTCCGGGTGGTGGTAATTCGGGCATGGCATGGCTCAATTTCTATTCCTATAATGGTCCGGGACAAGAAGACGATCTGATTACCCCTGTTTATGATTTGTCGAACGTGGCGGGCGAGGTTAAGCTCTACTTTGATGTAGCCTACGCCCGCTATTCAACGAGCTTGTTCGATGGGCTCCGGGTGGATGTGTCGACCAACTGCGGACAAACGTACCAACCCACGGGATATTTCCGTCAGAATTTAGATTTGGCTACAGCCGGAACCGTGAGCAGCGGTAGTTTCACCCCTACTTCACCCGCACAATGGAGGCGTGACAGTATTGATTTATCGGCCTATGCCGGCAGCCGAATACGCCTGAAGTTTGTTGGCATTTGTGGCTACGGCAACAATCTTTATTTGACCAATATAGCGTTGAGTGGGCAAACCGCCCCACGGGTGGAGGGCAGGCTCACCTATCTCAACACTGCACAGACACCGATGGGGAATAGTTTGGTAGAACTCCGTCAGGCCAACCAAACCCTGAGGTCTGCAACAACAGACTCGATGGGTCGCTACACACTATTGGGCGTGAGTCCGGGCAGTTATAGTTTGAGGATCACCCACAACAAGCCCTGGGGAGGCGCCACCGCGACCGATGCCTTGCTGGCCGCACGACATTTCTCAGGATTAACCGTGTTGTCTGGATTACCCCTTAAAGCGGCGGACGTTAACCTCACCTCTGTTGTGAACGCCTCCGACGCCTTGAACATCAACCTACGCTTTGCTACCTTGTTGGGATCTTTTGTGGCGGGTGACTGGCAGTACGATTCGCTTCAGATTCTGGTGGGCAACCTGGCTCCTGCTGTTGAACGGAACATTCGTGTCTTGGCCACTGGCGATATCAATGGCAGCATGCAACCGAACCCCTGGTTGCGGGCATCATTCCGCAGCCTTCAGGAGCACGGGACGAGCCCAACCCATCAAGGAACGCGCTTTCCTGTACGCCTCGAGGCTGCTCTGAAACAAAATTTGGGGGCCATCAGCCTCGTTCTCCTGCTTCCAGAAGGTCTTACACTAAGGGATGTACGATTGCCTCAATCGCTGGCATCTGACATTGCTCCTGTTTTTCGTCAGGTTGGTAGAACGGTGCGGCTGGCTTGGTATGGGCTCCATGGATTAGCGGGTAGCGGAAGCTCCGCAACGGTGGAGTTGTGGCTTGAAGGGTCTGCTGAAGGAAGCATTTCTTTATCAGACGAATCAGAGTGTGCTGATGTGACAGGCGATGTAATCCACGGTGTTGTATGGTCGGCTCCAAGATTGGTCAGAGAGACTACTACGGCCTCAGTTTTTGTTTATCCGAATCCTGCGACAGATCGGATTTGGCTTGGTGGAATTCCTGAACTCAAGACAGGCTTCGATTCAGACTTCGGATCAGAAGCAACCCAAAACCAAGAAGCGGGTGCTGCTGGCCTTTCATATTCAACCGAACGGGGCGTATGGGTGAAGTTCTACGATCTGCAAGGCCGATTGCTCACTGAAGGTCGCCCCGATGGTGCCAACAGCATAGCCCTACCCAATGGCCCAACAGGAATTATTCAGGTGGAAGTGCACAGCAGCCTGGGCCAATCGCGCCACAAAATTTTGGTGACTCAAAAATAATGCATGAGCGCATCAGACGTCGGCTACAACCTCTTTTACCTCAGGCAGCATCCGCTTGAGCAGGTTTTCGATGCCGGCTTTCAGGGTGATGGTGGATGACGGGCATCCACTGCAGGAACCTTGCAGGGTCACTGAAACGACACCCGATACGGGATCCCATGATTTATACCGAATGGCGCCACCGTCCTGCTCCACCGCAGGTTGAATATACTCACGCAAAATCTGCTGTATACGCTGGGGGGTCTGGCTGTCGCCTTCGACCGACCCATCTGCATCATCGCTGGCTGCCTCAGGCTGAACGCTGCTGGCGACGGTCAGGCCTGCTTCTAAGTAACTTTGGATAAATTCTTTGAGGATGGGATTGATTTCGAGCCAGTCCTCATGGCTGTGCCGGGTGATGGTCACGAAGTTCTGGCTGATATAGACCCGCTCCACGAATGGAAATTCAAACAACTTCACCGCCAAGGGCACTTCCTTCAGATCGGCGCTTTGACGGTCGACTTCAACCCAACCCGTTTCCAGGAGGTATCGGTTGGCTACAAATTTCATGGTCGACGGATTGGGCGTCGACTCGGTGTATAGGGTTATGGGATCAGACATATAGGGTATTAAGATCAGACATATAGGGTATTAGGATCAGACATATAGGGTTATGGGATAAAAACAACTTCGAAGGCGTTTTGTGTGCCGTCGGGTTACATTTATGGGGTTAGCCCTCCAATAAACCGTTGCACCCTCAGCGCAGCATTGTGTCGGATGTCCATATAAAATAGGTTAATATCGCCTGCGTGGTAGTTGGACGACCTTATCAGAAAAGACCCGGGAAAACGCGGACGATGCACCCACAGCACAGCCCGATAACGAGCGGCATCGCATCGACGCGGGTAAATGCGTCCGAAAGGCTTCACCACGGCTCCTTTGTGGTGGCCGCGCGAAACATACGCTTGAACTGTGTCGCCCTGGGGGTCGGCATCATCATAAACCCAACTGATTGGGTTCACGCATACGGGCTCCGCATGCATGTGGGGTGCCTGCGTGGGTTGGTACCCCCATCGAAAGGTTCTCCAGCTGATCCAACATCCCGTAGCTGTCGAATCCAAACATACAGGAAGACCCGCTAACGAATCGGCCGGGATCGGCATACCGGGCAGATAGGCCGCCACCAACTGCTGCTGCAAGGCTGTGCCAATGATTCGGTTCTTGAGCAAACGTGCCAAGTGGAGGGTGCCTTGTGAATGTCCGGCAAGCAGAAAAGGCCGACCTTGATTATCATGTTGTATGAAGTAATCGAATGCCGCCTCCACATCGGCATAGGCCAAGTCGAGGGCTTGCCGTTTATCGTCGAGATGCGGAGTCAAGAATACTGAATAATGTGCCTGACGGTAGCGCGGGGCATATACCCGGCCAGCGGCGTTGAAGGCCGAGGCTTGATAACGGATCGGCCATTCATCCACTTGTCTATTCAGCTCAGGGTCGCGCACATCCTGATTCCATTGGAACTCCGTTTTGGGCTTGTCGGAAAACAGGGTTGGGTGCACATAAAACACATCCGCCGAAGCATGAATTCCTATTGGTTGATGCCCTCTAGGGGCCTGGTCAGCCTCATCGACCCGTTGGGGCAGGGCGCACCAATTATTTGGGTCGCTGTAATCGGGCTTGGGGGGCGAAGGGCTTTCCGCAAAACGGCTCGGAATGAGGTAATGCTGGGCAAGCAGGGGCTCAGAGGAAAAAAAGACACCTAAAAAAACAAGGGCGATGAGAAGCCTGGACATCAGTCGAAAATAAGAGAAAATGGCTACAATACCCTCTATTCGGGCATGGTCCATGTATTCAAATACTGGGTATTGAACGTACCCGCCCTGAAATTTTCGTCTTGCAGCATCTTAAGGTGGAAGGGTATGGTGGTCTTCACCCCTTCCACAACAAACTCACTGAGGGCACGCTCCATGGTGGCAATCGCCTCTTCTCGTGTTTGCGCCACGGAAATGACTTTAGCAATCATCGAGTCATAGTAGGGGGGTATGGTGTAGCCCGAATAAATGTGCGTATCGACCCGCACGCCGTGGCCACCAGGCATGTGGAGGGTGGTGATTTTCCCGGGTGAAGGACGGAAATCTTGATAAACATCCTCTGCATTCACCCGACACTCTATGGCATGCATTTTCGGGATGTAATTCTTACCCGAAATGGGGATACCTGCAGCCACTTTGATTTGTTCCTTAATGAGATCGTAGTCGATCACCTCCTCCGTTACCGGATGTTCTACCTGAATCCGCGTATTCATCTCCATGAAATAGAAATTGCGGTATTTATCGACCAGGAATTCTATGGTGCCCGCCCCTTCATAGCCCACGGCCATGGCGCCTTGAATAGCAGCCTCACCCATCCTTTGGCGCAAATCATCAGTCATAAAAGGGGATGGTGATTCCTCAATGAGTTTTTGATGCCGGCGTTGAATGCTGCAGTCGCGCTCGCTGAGGTGACAAGCCTTTCCGTATTGGTCACCCACAATCTGGATTTCAATATGCCTTGGCTCTTCAATAAATTTCTCCATATAAAGACCATCGTTGCCAAAGGAGGCGGCCGCTTCTCGGCGGGCTGAATCCATGGCATCCTCCAATTCTTCTTCTTGCCAGATTACCCGCATACCCTTACCCCCACCACCGGCTGTCGCTTTAATGATGACCGGGTAACCAATTTCAGCGGCTACCCCTTTGGCCTGCTCAGGCGACTCCAAGAGACCATCGGAACCTGGAACCACCGGCACGCCTGCCCTGCGCATTGTTTCTTTGGCCGTCGCCTTATCGCCCATCGCGCGAATCGACTCGGGTGAAGGACCGATAAACTTGATGCCGTACTCGCGGCAAACTTCTGAGAACTGGGCGTTTTCGGAAAGAAAGCCATAGCCCGGGTGAATGGCGTCGGCATTCGTGATTTCGGCAGCCGACAACAAATTCTTCATGCTGAGGTAGGAATCGGTGCTTCGGGGTGGGCCAATACAAACAGCCTCATCGGCAAAACGCACATGCAAACTCTCGCGGTCGGCCGTTGAAAAAACCGCCACCGTTTTGATGTTCATTTCCTTACAGGTTCGGATGATCCTAAGGGCAATCTCGCCCCGATTGGCAATCAGAATTTTCTTGAACACTTTGCTGGGCTTTGTCGACGGTCTAAAATCAAGAGGGATCAATCTCAAAAAGGGGCTGCTCGTATTCGACCGGTGTCGAATTTTCTACCAATACCTTGGTGATGGTGCCCGATTGCTCGGCCTCAATTTCGTTGAACAATTTCATGGCCTCCACAATGCAGATGATCTGGCCTTTTTCGACCTGATCACCTACTTTAACAAAGGGCTCTTTATCAGGACCCGACGAACGATAAAAGGTACCGATCATGGGGGATTTGAGTAGGGCGCCTGAATGCGCAGCAGGGGCTGGCGCAGGAGGTGCTGGGGCATTGACCGATGCGGGCACAGCTGCAGCCATCGGCGCAACAGGGGCGGAGGCATAGGCAACAGGGGTGGGGGCATAAGCAAGGGGGGCAGGCATTCCCACTGCTGTTGAGGCATGGCCGCCGTTTTGTGCGGTACCGGATGCCTTGATCACCAATTTAAACCCCTCTTTTTCCAATTCAACTTCTGTGACGCC
>VGGT01000104.1 GCA_016868485.1 Bacteroidota bacterium | reverse complement strand
ACTTTCGGGAAATGCGTGCATTTCGGTGCCAAAAATCGTGTTGTTAGATGTTATATGAAGGTAGGCAGCATCGGATGGGATGGAATAGTTGCGAGGGATATAACAAAAATTCCTGTCCACTGAGGTGCCCACGACCTCCACCCGCCCCAATAGACGCGCGTCTTGGATGGCTTTGGTAGCCCAAACCCCGGTATTGAGGTAGGCGGCCATCCCCTGTTCGGGCAACAGATTGTAGGGCACCATGCAAAATTGAAGGCTCGCCCCGCCTTGTAAAAACAGCACTTCGTAGTCGTCGCCCAATTGCAGCAGTTGGCGCACCCGAGCACGGGCCTCGTCCATCACAGCCACAAACTCCTTGCCTCGGTGCGATACTTCGATAACCGAAAGGCCGGTGCCACTAAAGTTCACAAGGTCTTGTGCAGAGGCTTCAATAACAGATGGGGGTAGAATACCAGGGCCAGCCGAAAAGTTGTGGAGTGCAGTGTTCATGTCGTTTTAATGAGTGGTAAAAATAGTCAATTAATGCAATGTGCGGGTGCCTTAAAACGGGGTTTATAGGTCTTGACTTTCAATAAAATAGGTGTTAGAAGCGCCAAAACAGCCTAATCCGCCTTCAATGTTGCTGTACAGCAAGACCCCTTCCTGAAAGGGCCCTGGGGGCTGGTTGATCTGTGCATTTAGTGCATTCAGATAGCGGAAGGCATGAACATCGGTTTCCTGAAGGCATACGATGGCCGTTGTGCGCCCAACTGTGGGCGAACCCCATCCCCAAAATACAAAACGGTCGCTCACCCGTATAAAACCATCGGTTGCGTCGGTACCCGTGAACACCTGGGGTTTGCCAGGCGCATCATTGATCCAACTGATGGCCGAATCGGTTGCCGAACGTTGTTTGAGTCCATACAACATACGGTAATAGCGTTCGGGTGTGGCTTGTGAAGGCCACCGCACAACAAGGTTCACGAATTCGCGGTAGAATGGAGTAGGGGCGCTGCTGTCGCGCTCTGCTGTTATTTCGACCATGGGACTTCGGCGTGGCGGAACAGTGCAACGCGCAGATCCAAGCAGAACAGTATCGGAACGCAAACGGTATACCCTCAGGGTATAGCTGGAATCGGGAAGGATTGGCACTGCCGTCGAAGGCAAGCGGTAGTGCCGTCGAACAGGATCGTATCGAAACGTATCCACCATTCCTACCCCTTCCAGTACAATAATTCCATCGGTGATGCCCCGAAAATCCTCTTCATTCCCTTCTTGATAGAGGGGCATGGATAAGCTGAGGGTGGCTGTGAGGGTGTCGTAGGAGGGATCGATGAAGCAACCCACCACGACGCGCGGTGGAAAATCGATATCGGGAACGCCAATAAGGGTTTCTCGGCAGCTTGATAAGGCAAACGCAGACATCAACAGCCATAAGTAGGCAACCCGCAGATTCATCGGAAACGAAAATGATAATTAAGGGCAGGGACGATCCCGAACAGGCTGTACTGAACCAGTTCGGTGCCGTTGGGGCGCTGAACGGCATCGATGAACCACGGGTTTGCTCGGTTATAGAGGTTATAGACACTGATCTCCCAACTGCGCGTGCCCCATTTTTTCTTTTTACTCCATTGAATGGACAGGTCCAGGCGGTGGTAGGGTGCTAGGCGGTATTGATTGAGTCGACCAAAGTCGGTGGCATAGACGGGAAACCAGGGGGTTGGATTGGGGTTGCCCGGGGCAACAGGATAAGGGGCTTGAAACAAGCCAGAAGGGATGGTAACGGTATTGCCTGTGCCGAAAACAAAGGCGCTGCTGATTCTTCGTGTGCGGCCCTCCGCCCCAGGCCGAGGCCGCTCGTGGTAGGCGAAAAGACTCAGGTCGTGGCGGCGGTCGTAGCGTGCCGGGAAGCGTTCGCCCAAATTAAGTTCGTCGAACTGCAACCACGTACGCGACAACGTATAACCCAGCCATCCTTTGATCATCCCTTTCTTCTTTTGTAAGAAGAATTCGGCACCATAAGATTCCTGCTGGCCTTGCGTAACCTGGCGCTCCCAATTGATGCTTCGGGGTTCGCCAGAATCGAGTTCATCGGGGTCGATGAGTAGAAAGCTGGCGCCGGGTCGGTAGCCGATGACATCACGTGATTGTTTATAGAATCCTTCAACAGAGAAAACCCATCGTCCTTCACGCACAATCTGTTCATAACCTGCAGCCCATTGCTGTGAGCGCTGCGGACCAACAGCGGCATTTGCCGGCACCCATAGATCCGTGGGCAGGCCAATTCCAGTATTGCTGAGGAGGTGGAGGTATTGGTTCATTACAGCCCAGGAGGCTTTGATCGATGCATCGGCACCTAAGAGCGCACGGAGCGCTACTCGGGGTTCAGCCCGCCCGTAGGAGCGGCCATCGGCGGTAAAATGACTCAACCTCAGACCTATGTTCGATTCCAAGCGGGTGCCAATTTTTCGGTCTTCCTCCCAATAAGCGCCCGATTCGACCGAATAGGAACGAACGACACGCTGGGTACCGAATCCAGGAACGAGTGCGTCGACCAGCACGTAGGCCGAGGGCACAAAACGATGCCTGAGTACGGAGATTCCGGTTCGGACTGTCCGCCGAGGTGAGGGTAAATACTCTGCATCGCTTCGGATTCCCCAATCACGGATTCCAGAGGAGTATCCCGCAGTGATGTTTCGTGCATCGCTGCTTTCGCGCAGAAAAGTATTGAACTGGTAGTCGGTGTATATGAATGTGGTATTCACAAACAAGCGCTCCGATGCCAAATGATTCCAACGCAGGGTTCCTGACACATTACCCCAACTGATGTTGGCCCTCCGTGTGCCGTCGTCGCGTTCTTGCCGGCTGGCGAACGCATCGCGTCCAGTGTAGGTACTCAAAAACAATCGATTTTTGCGGTTGATTTCGTAGTGAATGCGTCCACTCAGGTCGTAGAAATAGTAGCCCACCCCGGGGTCTTCGCCCGTGATCCAGCGGGCGGGCAGCAGGAGGGCATCGGCATAGGTGCGCCGACCCGCGGCCACAAATGACATTTTGTTGCGAACAATGGGGCCTTCCACCAGAAAGCGTGAACTAATGACGCCCAATCCGAGCTCCCCCCGGAATTGACTTTTGTCGCCATCACGCATGGTCACATCGAGTACGCTCGACAACCGACCACCATAACGGGCAGGGAAGCCCCCCTTAGTGAGGCTCACCTGCTTGATGGCATCGCCGTTGAAAACCGAAAAAAAACCGAATAGATGAGAGGCGTTGTAAACTGTGGCACCGTCGAGCAAAATCAGATTCTGATCGGGGCCCCCACCACGCACATAGAGTCCGGATTGACCTTCATTACCTGATTGCACGCCTGGGAGGAGTTGCACGGTTTTGAGCAGGTCTTTCTCGCCCATAAGGGTGGGCACGGCACCAATTTGCTGACCACTCAGTTCCATGCGGCTCATGAGGGTGGCGGCACCGGATTTGTCGGCCGCATCCCCTATAATCTCTATTTCCGACAATTGCTTTCCAGGTTTTAGCTCCACATCATAAACGGTGGATCGTGTGAGTTCGAGGCTGTCGACCTTGGACGCCATCCCTACATAGGAAAACTGAACGATGTACTGACCCGGGGGCAAGGAAAGGGAGTAAAATCCGAAGGCATTGGCCGTGGTGCCTTGTTTGAGGGAAGGGATATAGACAGCGGCTCCTGGCAGCGACTCGCGGCTTCCTGCCTCACGCAGGTAACCACTGAGTACAACCGGCTTATTCTGCGCAAAACTAAGTTGTGAAATCGACAATAACACACAATAAGTGCCCGTTAAAACGAGTTTTAGTGGGTTCATGGCCTTGAATGTTGTTCGAGCCAGTGGTCAATCAAGTCGCAACACAAGTCGATTTCATTGGCTTGGTTGTAGAGGGGAACAGGCGCCATACGCAGAATATCGGGTCTGCGAAAATCGAGCAGGGCGCCATTTTGCTGGAGGTATTGCAGCAGTTCTTCGCCGCGTTGGCCTACCGAAAACGACTGCTGGCACCCAAAACTTCCATGCTCTTTTGGTGTAATGAGTTCGATGGCATGACGCCCCCTTCTTCCTTGAATGTCCTCGAGTCTGTGGCGGAGGTACGCACTGAGGGCTGCGGCGCGCTCCTGCAGATGTTCCGTGCCTGCGCGATCGAATAATTCCAGCGAAGCGCGGTGGGCGGCCATACCCAAAACTGGGGCGTTGCTGAGTTGCCATCCGGCGGCCCCATGCATGGGTCGGAAGCCAGGTTGCATCGCAAAACGCGACGATTCGTCGTGTCCCCACCAGCCGGCAAAACGGGGAAGATCGGGGTTTTGCGCATGCCTTTGGTGCACAAACAATCCGCCCGGGCTGCCCGGTCCACTGTTGAGGTATTTGTAGGAGCACCAAACGGCAAAGTCGGGGCCCCATTCGTGCAGTTTTAGGTTGATGTTGCCCACCGCATGGGCGAGGTCAAAGCCAACTACAGCGCCTACCGCGTGCCCCCAGCGGGTAATTTCTGCCATATCGAATACTTGCCCGGTTTGGTACTGAACTCCGGGCATCAAAACAAGCGCGATCCGATTTCCGTATTGGTGGATGGTGTCGCGGATTTGTTCGGACGATAAAGTGCGGCGGCCAGCAACTGGCTTGAGTTCCACCAAACAATCGGCGGGGTTCAGCCCGTGAAAGCGCAGCTGTGTTTCAACGGCATATTGATCGGAGGGGAAAGCACCCGACTCCATGAGGATGATGTTGCGCTGATCCGTCGGGCGGAAAAAACTCACCATCAGCAGATGTAGGTTCGTGGTGAGGCTGTTGGTGCACACCACTTCCTCTTCTTCCGACCCGGTTATCTTGGCGAGCGAAGGGGTGCACAAATGATGATAATGCATCCAAGGGTTTTGTCCGCGAAAATGACCTTCCACGGCATGTTCCTGCCAGCTGTTCAGCTCTACTTCGAGCATGGCCCGAACCGAGCGCGGCATCAGCCCGAGCGAATTCCCAGCGAAATAAGCCAACTCACCCGACCCGAAAGGCGGTATGTGAAACTCAGATCGGTATTGAGCTAAAGAAGGAAGGATCGGCGGGTTCTTCAATGACTGTGGGTTACTGCGGGTTCTTCAATGACTGCGGGTTCTTCAATGACTGTGGGTATGGGGATTCTGGTCCTTCGCTTTGCAAAGCCCGCAAATTCCGGAGGCGGAAAATTGAACGTTATGAATCTCAAAACCATCCTTGAGTGCTGGAATAGCTATTTCTGTTTCGTTGAGGCAACGGGTCTCTTGGCAATGCTGACAGTAGAAGTGTAGGTGGGTGTGAAAATGCCAATCGGTGGCCCCGCAATCGTCGCGGCAGGGTGCATAACGCGAAGTGCCCTTTTCATCCATAATGCGATGAAGCAATCCATGCTCGCAAAGGGTATTGAGCGTTCTGTAGAGGGTTACCCGATCGCAGCTGCCACCGAGGTCGACTTCCAATTCGGGCTGAGAAAGGGCGAAACTGCGGCGGTTCAATGCGTTCAATACACCCAATCTTATGGCTGTCACCCGCAATCCATGCTTACGAAGCAGTGCTTCTGATTCAGAATTCATCAGATTTTGCCACGCTCGCGGTCAACATCCTCAAATGCGCCACGGGTGATAAAGTAACTCACCACAGCCAAGAGTCCGCACAAAATCAGCATATCGCGGGCTTGTATGGCATCCGGGAGGGTAGCACCTAGAAAAAAGAGATACGAGAAGAAGCCGAGACAGGCAACCACAGACACGATACTCAGGATCAGTTTCATAGTTTTGACTTGATGCTGCAAAAATACATTTCCTGTATCTTGCAGGAAACAAAAATAAGATGTTTACAGCAGATACTTTAAAAAACCAAAGCATTTTGATTACAGGTGGGGGGAGTGGATTGGGATTGGCCATGGCACGCTCTTTTCATGCGCATGGTGCACGGGTGGCCATCTGCGGGCGCAAAGAGGATCGGTTGAAGGCAGCGTCCGAACAAATCGGCCCAAACACGCTGTATAAAGTGTGCGATGTGCGTGACTTCGACGCGGTTTCAGCCATGATGATTGCATTGGAAGAGGAAATGGGTGGGTTAACCGGATTGGTGAACAACGCCGCAGGCAATTTCCTGTCGCTGGCCGAGGATTTGAGTCCGAATGCATTTTCTTCTGTGGTAGATATTGTGTTGAAAGGTACCTTTCATTGCACCCGTGAGTTTGGCCGCCTTCAAATGGCAGCCGGTCGAAAAGGCAGCTGTATTTTGAACATTGTGACCACCTATACAGAAACTGGATCTGCCTTTGTTCTTCCATCGGCCTGTGCCAAAGCGGGTGTTTATGCCCTCACCAATTCGCTGGCTGTTGAATGGGCGCCGTACGGCATCCGGCTCAATGCCATTGCTCCAGGGCCTTTCCCTACAGAAGGGGCATGGTCGAGGCTACTGCCCGATCCATCCATCGAGGAACAGTACCTCAAGCGTATTCCCGCAGGACGCTATGGTCAACACGAAGAGTTGGCCCATCTCGCCGTGTTTCTGATGTCTGATATGAGCGGCTACATCAATGGTCATTGCGTGACGATTGATGGGGGTGAACGCCTGATGGCGGGTCAATTTAACCTCTTTGCCAATATGATGCCGCGCGAGCAGCTCAAGTTTTTCTTCGATATGGTGAAATCATCTACCGCTAAAAAGTAGTTGGCAGCGGCTGGTGGTCTA
>VGGT01000103.1 GCA_016868485.1 Bacteroidota bacterium | reverse complement strand
CATACCCCTTTGCAAGGCCGCATCAGACACATCCACGAGCCGTACATCATAGCCATTTTGTGCAAAAACATGGGCGATTCCATTGCCCATAGTGCCCGCGCCCACCACAACGATCTTTTTCATAGCATCCAATTTCCGCAAAAATAGTCAAATTGCCCTGCGGATTCTTCTATCGACCCATCCAGGCGATCGCAGGGAGAAGTCCTACCCACAAGCAAACAACCAGGGCATGAGCAGGAAAGAAACCAATGCCCACAACGAGCAACAAAAGAAGGGAAAACGGGTAGGCCAGCATCAGCACCACGAAATAAACCGAGTCGAAATGCACCGTTCCCTGCGTGAGCGCCTTAGACAGAAGGCGTGCAGGCGCTGCGATGGGAAAATGAAGAAAAGCCGACAACAAGCGGGCCATTCGTTGCCATGCCATCCGCGGGGACAGAACGGACCAGAACTTTGCGGCTGATCCCGTTTCCTCCGGGTCGACCATGCAGTCGGACATGGCCGAGGCTAAAGCGGCATTGAATGATTGATAGAAATGGGCGGGCGATGATGCGCACTGGGCTAAGTTCCGCCACTCCAAGGGTGCACCCATAGAAACCCGTGCAGCCTTTCCCGTGCCGTTGAAATGTTCGTAGCACACCCCCACAGGCACTACCTCCAAATCCAATCCCCGTTCGTAGGATTGCCAAACCAAGCGTGCTGTGCCCTTTAGGAGTGGCTTTAACCCCACCCGATTCAAGCACAATCCCTCCGAAAAGATCACCACCGCGCCATCCTGCTTCCAAACCTCGAAACAGCGCTCAAATGTGGAATAATTACCCTTCAGCTGCGCTTGTCCCTCCCTTTTTCTCCACACGGGCAACAACGGAAAAATACGGGGGAGGATCCCCCAGGCAAAGCCATAAAGCACATCACCCCGGGCTAAAAAATGCAAGGGATGCCTTCGCTGAACAGCAAACAAAACCGGATCCAAAAACGAATTGGTGTGGTTCAGGGCATACAAGCGCGGGCGCTGGGTATGCTCGTGAAGGCGCTGGGTATGCTCGTGAAGGCGCTGGGTATGCTCATGAATTTTTGGGGATTCAAAACCCTTGCGCAGCACCACCCGAAAGAACAAAGCGCAAACAGCTTTGGCCCAGTAGTGAAAAAACCAGATGTGGGGTGCCAAACGTTTATCGGGCAATCAGGAAAAACCAAATGCGGTGTGCCAAACAGCGCTTATCGGGCAATCAGGAAGGTACCCGTGGCCGTTCGACTGCCATCGAGATAACGGTAGTGGTACATACCCGTTGGCCATTCAGCAACCCGAACACGGTGCAGATTAGTGGATTGTGAACCCGCAGAATACTGGAGACCATAGAGCTGCTCCTCGGCAATCTTACGGCCCAAGGCATCGGTCACCAGCAAAACAGGCGATGCGCTCAAGGGCTCGGGAAACGCAAACCAAAAATGGTCGGAAGCCGGCACAGGGTAGAGTCGGACATCTACTCTTTCCAAAGGATCCACGCCCACACCCACAAATGATCGGCAGGTGGTGTCGTTTTGGGCGTTGATATCACCAGCGGAACGGGTATAAGCACATAATAGATAATTGCCCCCTGTAGGCGGCGTATAGCGCGCCGTGAAGGTGTGGTGGATGGTATCACCCGGAGGAATTTGACGGAAAATCGTATTTGAGTTGACCTCCACGCCATTCACCCGGTATGCCACATCAAAATTAACCGCAGAGGCCCCAGTCGTCGAATAATTCTTGATGGCAACCTTGATGGTTTGCTGTTGCCCAGCCGCGAAAGTAGTAGGCTGAACAATAGCCGAAACACCCACATCGGGTAGAGGTTGTTGAACAGTCACCAACACGGTATCGGCTCGAGAACATCCCCGATCGGTCAATCGAAACTCATAGGCGGTGGTGGTTAGCGGCGAAACCTGGACCGGATTCTGGGTGCTCGACACAACTGCTCCGGTGGTCAAATTTTTCCATGTGAAGGCATAACCCCCGCGCAGGCGCATATTGGGACGCTGAGAAATTGAGCCCGAACTGCCCGTATTGGCGCAAACACCTTGGGCATCTGCACGGTAGTAATAAGAAGATACAAATGGGGTGGCGGTTTGGTTCATAATCGCATTATTCGTGAATGCGCCGTTCTGAAAACAAACTTCTACGACCACGTTACTTTGGCCGTTCCACACAAAGGGTGTCTGAAAATTGTGCGTATTCCAACCTGGAACGTCCGTATAACTGGGCACGGAATAAACGGTCGACGTACCACTTTGCCACGAAGTCAAATCCGTAGCGGTGGTATGGCCCATCTTAATCTCGAAGTTTGCCAGGGCGCTTCCCTGGTTGGCAACCACATCAAAAGCCAGTGAAACAATGGGCGCTCCGATGTTGAGGGCTTGCAATTCCGAAGCACGAATGAGGAATTGGTGGCGGGCACCCCAGTAGAATCCGCCATAAGGCGCCGGATAAGTTGTGTTGGTGTTGGTGATGGTGCCCGTACCCAGGAAGGCGTCGAAACCACCCCCCGTTCCGCGCAAGGTAGCCGTCCCCGAAACGTAGATTGATGTATCGGCACCCGCATTGGGGCGCAGATAATCGTCGACATAGCTCGAAACGTCGGATGTATCCGCCAATTGGGTATTATCGGTTGCGATCACAAAAAAACGAACGGGTACATTGGGCTGACCCGCTGGAATGGTCGCTTCCCATAAGCCTGAAGAAGCACTCAAGGTCATCGCCTGGGTGGTGTATACACCCGAATTGTTGAGGTCGCGGCGCAGCGAAACCGAGGCTACCGGATTGTTGAATGTAACCTGCGCGAGAATGGTTCGTGGCGACGCGACACAAGAGTCGTTGGGTCGAGTGACCGACAGAATGACTGGGTCGAGGCGACGGCGAATCACGACTCGGTCGAAACCAATTCCCTCTTCAACCACAGAGCCATCCGTGTAGAATGCCATTCGAAAACGAACAGAAGGTTGATTATCGAGCACGGATAATGAATGAACAGCGCGCACCCATCCCCCGCTGCCCGGCGTGCCCGACCAAACCGGATTTCCCGTGTAGGGCCCAAATGTGGTATTGGCTTGGTTGTACCAATTAATTCCACTGCCTAAAGAACCTAAGCGAACCCAAGTTTGACCATTGTTCAAGGTATACTGTATGGCGGCCTTGTCCCAATTAAGCTCGGTGATATAATATAGGTCGAATGAGATCTCCGCATTGACTACTGTGCTGAAATCGAAGCAAGGAGAAACCACGAAACTCTGCTCATTGTTGTTGTAGTCGCCCGAAAGGTTGGTCACCCAGGCCTGGGTGCCCGTACCCGCAGTGGTAATGGTGGTGCCCGAAGGCGCGCCCAGTGCCCACGAACTATTCACCCCACCGGATGTCCATCCTCCGTTTCCGTTTTCGAAATCCTCCTCATAGGGCAGAGCCGAAGCACCCACTGTAGGAATACTGACCACCAAACGACTGGTGGTGTCGTTGGCCGAAAGCGCATCGGATGAAAGGATGCTGTAGGCCTTAATATCATAAGTAGCGGGGTTGCTCAAATTAACCGGGGTAGAAAAGGTATAGGAGAGCGTATCGCCTGGATTGATGTTCACATTCACCGGTTCAGTGACGGGTGTTCCTGCATTAATGCTGTAGCTCACTGAAAAAACCGATTGTGGGGCCGTTCCAAAATTGAAAATTTTAACCTGTACCGGGATGGCAGATCCCAAACTGCAACCGCTTTGCACACCACTAATCTCTATCACGCCCAAATCATTGGGTGAGGGGGTAAATTCATAGGCCCCCATGTCGGGCGTACTCGCATTGCGTGGAGCACCTGTGATGTCGGAGGTTACACTTGCAATTGGCGATCCGAGATTGTTTACCGCTGCCGAGGTTGGGATTGGAGTAGATAAACTTGCATAGACCGGACTAGCCGAAATCGACTGCAGGTCCTTTCCACTCGCCGTACGCCACGCGGCAAGATTCGCGTAACCTTGGGGAATGTTGTTGTCGAAGATGAGATTATTGGTGGGGTTGGCATTGGCGGGATCTGATAACAAATAATTATTGAAATTGCTGTTCAACGCTGCCAAGGTCGAATCTCCATCGAAACTCAATGCAACTACGGCGGTGGAAAGTGCATTACCATTCTCAGCACGGGCCGTAATTTGGTTATTGCGGAAATCGATCTGACTCCAAGGACGAACGGGCAGGAAATTGAACCCATTAAAATTCACCATACCACCAGAGGCTGAAGGAGCGGCCATCTCTACATGAAAAGTATTGTGCACCACTTCAATCTGATCCACCGGATCAGCCGAGTTGGTGGTATCCGAAATGGCATTCACGATTAATGCAGAATACTGATTTTGGAAGCCCGTACCCGCAAAACGTCCACTCACCACATTGTTTACGACGCGGTTGGAGCGTCCGATGCTGTCGTTGGCATTCTGGATAGCAAAGACCGCGCTGCCCAGATTACCGTTCACTTTATTCGATTCGATTCGAAGGCCAGATACGACATCAAATTGCATGGCCCTCGTGTACACCGCGGCATCGGTTAACTGATTTCCTTGAACCACCAAATCCGCATGATTTTGGGCATCGAAAACAACCTCATAATCGCTGAATTGATTGAAACTCAGGGCGCAGCCCGTCAAATACCGACGGCCAGGCAATGGGTCTGAAATCTGAACGGCCGTGTTGAATCGTTGAAAAGTGTTACCCGAAATAACCACCGTGTCGGACCGCAGTGCAGAAATACCCATTTGACCGAAAGAAAACCCACCCGTTAATGCGGGGCCTTGAAAGATGCAGCCGGTGACGTTCAACAAGGAGGAACGATCCGCATAAACCAACATACTGCCTGCTGTGGTGGGCGATGTAGATGCCGGCATTCGGAGGGTTAAATTACTGAAGATGATCCCAGGCGTACGGTTAATAGTGAATAGGACTCTACCCGACGGAGGCGCCACAAGCGTATCGGGCATAAGCTCAACACTCGATGCAATACCTGTCTGACTGGTTATACTGATTGAGGACACCCCTGAACCGGGGATGTTGTTGAGGTTGTAGCTGCCATAATAGGTTCCGGGCTCGATAGAAAAGGTAACAGGACCTGCAATTCCACCGCAACTGATGGCCCTAATGGCTGAGTCGAGGGTGGGGAAAGTGGCCTGCGGACTGCCACCAACGAGGTACACCCCACCCGGTAGGGCCAGGCAGCGACTCACCCGCAAGGTGTCGTTGCCCGGATTGATGTCTGGCCCTAAATTATTGGCATTGGTAGCCCAAACCCGGATTTGGGCAGGACCAGTAGGCGGAAGCAGCAACGAACTGCTGAAGGTGTGATTCACAGACTGGCCTGACGCCAAGTTGCCCGTCCACACTTCTGTAGTGGGGGCGCCCCCGTCTAGTTGAAATCCCACAGTTGCCGTATTGATGGGGTCCGCTGCTAAATTGGATATGCGGATGGTAACGGGAACTGAAGTAGAGGCGAGAACGGGGGTAACAGGCGATAAGAGCGCAGTTGCGGCGACGTCGCGACCTACCAGGGGCAATACGATGAGGCCGTAATCTTCCGTTTCTCCGAACTGATAATTCCCGCAAGGATCGCGACGGTAATCGTTGTAATGGAGAATCACACGCATACGGGTGGTTCCGGGTGTGGCTGTAGGCGGCACGCTGATGTTGCCCGTAACAACACATCCATTCGTATTGCATGACCCCACCAAATACATTTCTGTTAGCGTGTCAAACGTCTGGTTCTGATCCCAGTCGATGAATACTGATACATATTCATTCCAAGTGGCAGGGGGAGTTGCTCCATTGTAGATGGTGACCGAGATCTGTGGGTTTCCACCGGGGTTGACCGTGGCACTCTGAGCCGTGTAATCGGAGTAGTTCGATCCGCCTGAAGCATTCGACAAGGTACCCATTGTCACATCAGTGATGTGTTCGTCGGTCGATATATTGGATTGCGACGCGCAGTATTGAGCCCGTAATTGATGAGCCGAGAATATCGTGCAGGCCGTGAACAAGAACAAAATGCGTAAAAAGTATGCCTTCATAAGTTAGAATTGATTACCCAAAAATAGGAATAATGAATCTAAAATTCCGTGAACTTTGTGCCTTTATGTTATGAACGACCAAATCGAAGGCGATGCCCTGCCACAAAGCGTCCTTTTTGTCCGTTGTGCCAGACGAGATGGCCATTCACCAACGTACTTTCTACCGCATGTCCTAAGGTACTCCCCTCTAGAGGCGACCACCCGCAGCGGTACAACAGGCCTTCACGGGTAATTGGATTGGGCGTTGAACGCACCACAGCCAGATCGGCCTGAAAGCCTTCACGTACATAGCCCCGATCCGGAATCCTAAACAACACCGCAGGGTTATGGCACATCAACTCCACCAATCGGACGTGGGTCAACACCCCCTGTTCAACGAGATCAAACATCATGGGGACCGAATGCTGCACCAAAGGTCCGCCACTGGGGGCCGATAAGTAGGGCTGGGCTTTTTCCTCCAGGGTATGGGGGGCGTGGTCGGTAGCGACCACATCTATTCGGCCATCGTTTAATGCGTTGCGCAGCGCGGCCCTATCTTCTGAGGATTTTATGGCTGGGTTCCACTTGATTCGATTTCCAAGGCGGGGGTAGTCGCCTTCTTCAAACCAAAGGTGGTGCACGCAGGCCTCTGCCGTAATCCTCTTTTCAG
>VGGT01000102.1 GCA_016868485.1 Bacteroidota bacterium | reverse complement strand
TTTTTTTTCGTGGAGTCGAATACCAATCGGTTAGATAATGTATCCGCTCTATAGTACAGCATTTCTTTGTTCACATAATAAAATCCCGAGTTTCGTAAAAATGTGGTGAGGTGTGTTCTCTGTTCGTCTAATAAATCTGCATCATAAGGATCTCCTCTTTTCAGCTTAAAATGCTCCGGTTGCGTTAAAGCATAGCGTAGATAGGGGTCAATGCTGTCGCCTGCCGATCCTATGGTAAAATCCCCAAAATTTGATCGCTCACCCAGTTCGATGCGGTAAATCAGTTCTATTTTTTTCTGTCCGGTTGATCGCTGAGAAACAACCAAACGAGACCTAAAATAGCCCTTATCGGCCAGATAATAGCGCACGTTCTTTAAACCCTCATCCAAGTAATCTTGTTGAAAAACATTGGGCGATTCGCCAAAACGGCGAGCCAGAAATAGAGAAAGATCGCTGCGGTCTGCTGTTCGGGCGCGCACATCCCACCAGGTTCGCGCGGCAACAAGGCCCAAAAAACGTCGGTTGGGCTTGTGCCTTAAAAGCGGGGCAACATCTTCGCGTTGAGCAGGGGAAAGACCAAGTACCCGATTTCGGGTAACCCACACTTCATCGGGCTCAAGATAGTTCGTTACTTTGCATCCGGTAATACCCGAAAACAACCCCAGCACCAAAACAAGCCAACCAGAATTTTTGAATTTTGTAAACATGTCAAAGTCGGCCTTAAAGATAGCTTCTTCATTGCACCATAAAAAAAATCGTCTGCAGACGGGGCAATTTCTGGTGGAAGGGGAGAAGTTGGTGAAAGAGGCTGTTCGTGCGGGTTTCAAATGCCGCACATTTTTTCTTCGGCGCAATTGGTATGAACGGCAAAACAACCCAGAATTTCTACTGAGTCTGGCACATTCCGATTGTATGTGGTTGGGCGATTCCGATATGGATCGAATATCTCAATTGAGTTCGCCCCCACCCGTAGTGGGGGTTTTTGAATGGAAAAAAGTCCCCATACCAGCCTTCAATCCGGAACGTAACGGCATATGGCTATACCTCGACAGAATCAAGGATGCGGGTAACCTCGGAACCCTTTTGCGCATTGCTGATTGGTTTGGTGTTGAAGGGGTTTGGACGGCGCCAGGAACAGCCGATCCTTGGAATGCCAAGAGCATACAGGCATCCATGGGCTCCCTATTCAGGGTGCCCGTCGAAGAATGCGAACCAGGGTTCTGCATCGAATATTTGAAGGATGTTCCGGTTTATGCGGCCACGCTGAAAGGAACCGATGTCTCCAAAGTCGATTTTAAAGAGGGTGGGCTACTGCTTCTTGGTAATGAGTCAGAAGGACTGAGTCAGGAATGCCTGGCCTATTGCTCAGCGGAAATCAGCATCCCCGGATACGGAACAGCAGAGTCGCTCAACGCGGCCATAGCGGGAGGAATAATATTGTCTTGGATGAGAAGATAGTTGGTTGCACCTGAATTTACTTTGATCTCCTGGCCTCGCCTTTCATGCTTTTCAAGCGAGCGTCCACATCGGATTTGAATTCCCAGGCTTTTTTTCTGAATAAGAAGGCATCGAAAGTGCCATCCGGAACATAGTCAAAATACAAGCCTTTGTTTCGGGGATTTCGCGGCGCCAGATAATCGAAAACGATGGCCTGTAGTTCCTCGTCGTAGCGCATAGCGGCTGAAGCCTCCGATGAAAATTCAATCCAATAACGATAATAGTCTTTCTCTTCGGTCTCCAATAAAGGGGCACCAAAATGCACATCGCCTGCATCATCAAACCACAAAAAGTCAATCATTTTTCGGCGAGAAAAGGGCTCATGCTGATCATATCCCAGGAGGGTATAGCAGGTGTTGCCACTGTATTTCTGGGTTTTTGGGATGATTGCATAGTAGATCTGTCCATACCATGCCTTGGAACCAAACGAAGTGTCATTTCGATCAAGGTACTTATCGCTTTGATCGATGAGTCCAATAATTCTCGGTTTCTTTTCATGGGTCAGTACGCAGCCGAAATGACGCCAGCTCCCCGGTTCTTGAGGCACGACCCAGGTAAACAACCGAAAAGTCTGGTCGGGTGCATCCAATACCGAAAGGGCACCAATCGAGTCGAATTTCACCGAATAATTGGCAGGTTCACTGATGATCTCAATCAGTGTTCGGATGGCCATATAGTTGGCTTGATTTCTGATGGGAACAGAATCCGGACCAACTGCAAAAGTCAAAAGGCTATCCAATTGCGCCAAAAGCTCCTTGTTTGATTTTGGGGGATCATTTCCCACACTTAAGGAGGGATCAGGCGCTTGTTGGGCCTGTAGGTGCACAGAAACGGAAGTAAAAAGCAATAAGCACCGAATTTTTGATAAAAGCATGTAGATCGTTATGGTTTTAGGCGGATGAAGCGCATCACCTCATGGGTATGCATTGGATTTTCAATCTCAAGGAAATAAAGGCCCTCGCGAAGCGACCGAGCATCAAAATACCATAAGTTTGAAGAATCTTCACGAACGACGGGTAGAGGATGCTGCCGACCAATGGCATCACGCAACCGAATTTGTTTGACCGTTTGGGGCAGGTCCGAACCCTCGAGAAAGAAGCCGTCCCTACTCGGATTGGGGTAGAGTCGATAGGAAAATTGCCTTTGAGGTTCTGCGCAACCAACCGCCACGCGCGACTGAATGCTCATGTCTCCGATGTAAAGATTCCCACCAAAGTCATTGATGGTTTCCATCCGAATATGGCAGGGATACAACCGTAATTCGGGCAACTCATAGCTGTGTTCCTGCCAATCCGACGAATCATCAGGAATCATTGTATTCATCCCGCTGCGCATGCTGTCGCCACCGCTGTAATATAAGACCCGTTCTACTGCACCGCAGTCGCATACTAAGCTGATCCGTAAACTATCTCGAAATGCTGAGTTGCGGTTCAGGTATGCCCGCTTGAAAGTGAGGTTGCTGAGTGCTCCACTGCCGGTAAAATAACTTCGGGAGATTAAATGGTCGCGCTGACGATTGCGCCCTCCATACTGCAGATGCTTCAAACGAAAAGCATAGGCATCGCGCGATAAACCCCCAACAGCGGCGGTATCCCAGGTGTAGTCATCGTCAGAAAGGTTTTGGATATACACCAAACTATCGGCCGTCCAACCATCTGCGGCTATTTGTGCTTCGTTGGTGGGTGGATAAGGGTTGAGCGTATCAAGGCCTTGCACAAGAAAACGAGTACTTCTGTGGTTATCAACAGGATCTGCGTCTGTTCCTGCTCCGGAAATCTCACCCGTAAACCAGAGTTCGTTCCAGCCTTCCCCAACAGGAATATTCGGCACAGTGAGGTGGTGGACTTGACCAGGCGATAATTGGAGGTTCAAAGGGATGCTCTGCGTGTGCACGTTCCTGTTGCGGGCCGTCAAAATCATATGGGTGAGGACGCTGTCGCCCACATTGAGGAGCCCAACACCCACATCCATCCCACTGGCAAATTGTTCAGCACAGTACATGGGGCCATTGGCGGCAGGAATTGACAAGGGCATGAGCGATAAATCAATGGGGCCGCCGCCTGCTGGAGCAGGTGTATGATGCGTTGATAAATAGTTAAAGGCGGCGGGCAGGGATATGAGGCCGTTTCCAAAAGTGTTGTCTTCGCCCGGTAAGCCCATGTCGGTTGCTGACTGATAGAGTGCCCAAAGGATGCTGTCGCCCCCCAATTGGGGAAATGCCTCTTTGAGCAAAAGAACGGCCCCAGAGACATGCGGGCAACTCATCGAAGTTCCTGATAACAGTCCGTAGCCTGTTTTGCCATAAGCCGATCGTACATTCACGCCAGGAGCCACCACCTCTGGTTTGATGAGTAATGGCCCACTTCCGCCACATAAGCTGACGCCTCGACTCGAAAAATCGGCGATGGGGAAGCCGCTGGCGTTGCCATTCACCGCGCCGATCGAGAAAATATTGACCGGGTTGGTGTTCACAAATTGTGGATGTTTGAGGGTCGCGGCGCCTGGTCCATCATTGCCAGCAGAGAACGTAATGGCTATGCCTGCCGCTTCAACCATATTGAAAATTTGCGTACTCCAATTCTGACAAAAACTGGTGTCTGCTGCACCTGCTTGACCCCAGGAGTTATTGATGACATCCGGAATATCGTCGAATGTACTGGTATCGCCATCTGGGTTCATGGCCCACTGAAAGCTGAGTAGGTTAATGTGGAGGGGGGTGAGGTTGCTGTGGGTGAGCGGATTAGAAGCCATGAAATAACCCCCAAAGGCCACCCCCAGCGTGTCATGGGTGGCAGTATCCAAGCCCAATATGGTCCCATTTACGTGGGTGCCATGGTGCGATGGACGATCAACAGGGTAACGACTTTCCAAGGAATACCATCCCTCCGATATGGGTTTAAAATTCCCTACAAATCGATGGGCCAACGCAGGGTGTTCCGTCCATGTGCCCGTGTCTACGGTAAAGGCTTTCCTGCCTTTGCCTGTATAACCCATGGCCCAAAGCGCAGGGGCACCGATCACTTCAAGTCCCGGTTCTCGTCCACCAGGTATCTCAGGCGTTTCTTGTCCTGAGCTTGTTTCAGCCTTCGCATGCACCGGTTCAATGGCCCGTGTTGGATAATCCGCAGGATCGAATATCAGATCAATTTCAGGCTCATTCAGTAAGATATTGAGTGCATCGGCCTCTGCCCGGATCATGATCATATTGCTGACCCAAAAGCGATGCGTGATTTGAAGGCTGGGGATTTGCTCAGCCAGGCGTGCAATCAAAATAGGTTGTGTAGCGGCCTGAAGTGAAAGAGCCTCCCTCATGATTCTTTGGGCTCGCTCCTGGGCCGAATAGCGATTCAATTGCATCGCTTTGCGCAATGCATCTGTGTCTATTTGCTGCTTCAAAACCAGTCCCCACTCCACCATACTTCCCGCATCATATCCACCGGCCGATAACCTTCTGGCCAGTAATGGATCAGGGCGACCCGCGTAAACTGATAGTGGAAGTAAAAGGCTCAAGCATATTAAGAAAAAACCAGGGGCTGTTTTCATATTTTTCAGTTCAGTTGAAATAGGATGTTCGAAGAATGATCCAATGTTCATAACCAACAAACGCATATCACTTTAGAATCAGCGCCTTGCCCTGCAAGGTATTGCTTTTGGAATAGGATCGTATATAATATAGGCCGCCGGGTAGTCCTTCAGTATTCAGTCTGTATTGGCCAGGTTCTTCCGAATGGCTCCAGTCAACCCTTTGCTCCCTACCCAGTGCGTCGTACAATAAGGGTATTCCCCATTGTGCATCGGGGAGTTCTATATTCAAGAAGGAATAGGTGGGATTGGGGAAAATTCTCATTGTCTTAGGGATAAAGCGCTCTTCTAAATCCGCAACCTGGTAAAAAACCCGAATGTTGCTGAGGTATAAATTACCACCCCAATCATTCTTGGTGGTGAATCGCAAACAAGCAGACAAAGGATAGGGTTGAAGCAAACTGTCAGACAAGGGCACTTGATAGCTGCGCCAATGGCTCGAATCTGAAGGGATTAAACCATTGTAGGTCTTCATGCTGTCTCCACCATTGAGCCAAAGCCTTGTGTAGCTATGTCCGCAGTCTGTCGACCAATCAAGGAACAGGGTATCACTAAAAGTAGTGCTGCGGTTATTGTAGGCAATATCGAACGACAAAAGCCCAGTTCCGCTTGCCCCAGAAGCGGGTCGGCTCAACCACAACAAAGGCGAAATCAATTCATCAATTTGTCCGTTGGCCGGACCATGGTCTTTCATTTTCATGCAGGCAGCCCTCGTTGCGCGGCCTGCAGTGGCCACAAACTGCCATGTTCTGGCATCGGCGTCCAAGTCACGAATCACCCAATCATCGAGGCGGTGCTCATAGAGCCCATTGGTTCGCAAGCTATCGAATGCCTCATAAAAACGGGTAGGTACCACATTCAGTGTAGGGAACTCCGAATACCATCGGTTGTTGATGGTGTCGCGTTCTACAACAGCAGGCAGCGCATGGGCTTGAATAAGAAGGCGATTGGGTTGTCCGATGGGTGCATTTGGAAGCGACGGGGGTTGTAAAACAAAATAAGGTGTGGTGAGCCATGCGCGTTGGCCAGGTAGAAGTAATCCGCTGTGGTTGATGGTATCCCTTTGGCCATTTAAACTGATGAAAAGTTGGAAGCCACCGATCATGCTGTCGCCACGGTTCATGACCTCGATTCGCCAACGTTGACGCAGTATGGGACCGGGTGGCATAATTGGTCCTGCTTGCAGGCAACCCCCACTACCAAAAAACGCGGTTTCAGGAGAATCCACGCCTGCGATGGCCAAATCGTAGGCACGCGCTGGAGGCTGAGGCGTGGAACTTTGCGATAAAAACTGAAAAGCAGCGGGTAGGTTGATGAGCCCCCGCCCATACTGATAATCTTCTCCAGGCACACCAAGATCCGATGCGGTTTGATACAATGCATTGAGAATTTGACGGCCGGAGCGTTGCGGGAAAGCCTCTTTCAAAAGTAAAACGGCCCCGCTCACGTGAGGGGATGCCATGCTTGTGCCTGATTTTAATCCATAGCCCGTGGGTCCATCGGCCGAACGAACATCAACGCCCGGCGCTGAAACTTCGGGTTTTATCATTAAGAAACTGTCGGGTGTACATCTCGAAGGCCCCCAACTCGAAAACCCTGCGAGTGGGTAACCCGGTGCAGCTCCTTGGATGGCTCCTACCGCAAATAAATTGAGTGAATCAATGATCACCTGAGCAGGTACAATGGTGGTGGCTAGACCGGGCCCATCGTTGCCCGTGGAAAACACATTTGCGATGCCTGAGGCCTCAACAGCCAGCATGGCATTGGTGATGAGTGGATGC
>VGGT01000101.1 GCA_016868485.1 Bacteroidota bacterium | reverse complement strand
ATGGCCGGCATTTTTATGGTCACAGGACACGCGCTCCAAGTTCGAATCGGACGTTTTGCCGCATTTTCTTCTGTCTTGTCGTTGGTTTGCGGGAAAAGCAAGGAAATTAAGTCGGGTTAGTCTTCGGAAAATGGACGTTCAAGGCGATCAGGGCGAATTCATTTTTTGTTTTCTGGATACTTTTTTTAGTACAGGAAAATCGGAGACCTATCAGCTCATTCTGGCCTGTGTTGCTGAGTGTACGGAACCGCGCTCGGGAGCGGTCGTTGCGGAGGTTCGGGGCACAACGACCGCTGTTTTGGTGGATGCAGTTTATGTTCCTTCTTTCCGTTCATGGCTGCTTGAGGCCATGATTCGGGGCGGGGTCCATCAAAAATCGATAACGCAGCATCCCTATTTTTCGGATGCAACGGGTCGGTGGGTGGCCATTCCACATGCCGATCTACAGCATCAACCAATGCCTTTGCCTGATGGCCGTTTACCCGGATTTGAACAAAGCAATACATCCTTACTCTACGGACAACGGTGGTTTTTTAAGTTATACAGAAAGCTGTTTTTGCAGGTTAATCCCGAGCCGGGTATGGTGCGCTACCTCAGTGCATACGGATTTGATCGAGTGCCCGCATACCGTGGAGAAATCGAATGGCAACCTGATTCGGGTGCACGGATGACTTTAGGGATTTGGCAGCAGCAAATTGAAGGGCAGGGAGACCTATGGGCATTGGTGTTGTCGTTGCTCAAGTCAGGCCGAGCGGCTTCACATGAAGAGGCCAATCAGCAGCTGAATGAATGGGTAGAGCGTCTGGCCAAGCGTACCGCAGAAATGCATAACTGCTTGGTGCGGGTGCCTGAACATGAATCCGACTTTTCAACGGCTGGGTTCGATGCCGGGTATCGCGAAGGTTTGAAACACCACTTCGATCAATTGGTGGACCGTAGATTGGCCGTTCTGAAGGATGCGTGGGTCAATCTTGGTGAAAAGGCACGTTTGTTGGCACAGCCATTTGCCGATGATGCGGCACGCATTCGATCGGGCTTTTCGGGCTTATCGACCCAGCCACTGCAGAGTAAGCGCATCAGAATCCATGGCGATTATCACCTCGGTCAGGTGATGGCGCAAGGACATGATGTTTGGATTTTGGATTTTGAAGGGGAACCTGAGAGCAGTGTAGCCGACCGAATGATCCGTCACTCGCCCTTAAAGGACGTGGCTGGAATGTTGCGCTCGTTTCACTATGCTGCCTATGTAGCCTATTATTTCGACGAATCGGGTGTCCCACTCGAAGGCGCCGATGGGGCTGCTATTGAATCGTGGTACCAATCGGTCTGTCGGCTTTTTTTATCGAACTACATGCAGCATTTGGATGGGGTAGCCTTTCAGCTTGGTGACCCTGATGAGTTTCGATTTTTGCTGCAGCTGCACATGCTCGAAAAAGCGGTTTACGAGCTTGGTTATGAATTGAATAGCCGCCCAAAATGGGCAATCATCCCGCTGGAAGGCATCAACAGCATCCTGAATTCCTCAAATGCATCGCTATGGTAAAACCCCATTCAGCCCTTTCTGATCTCGACATTCATCTGTTTCGTGAAGGCCGACACCTTCGGCTGTTTGATAAATTAGGCGCCTTTCCTGTAGTGTTAGACGGAGTGACGGGCACTTATTTTGCCATTTGGGCGCCTGGGGTTGAGGAAGTTTCGGTTCTCTGCGATCATAATTATTGGTCGCCCGGCAGCGACTGTCTGCTGCCCCGTGCTGATGGATCGGGCATTTGGGAAGGTTTTATTCCTGGTTTCGGAGTTGACACAAGTTATAAATACGGAATCCGCAAAGACTTCGGGGGGGGTGTACTGGAAAAGGGTGATCCCATGGCGCGGTTGTGGGAAGCCCCTCCCCGAACAGCCTCGGTAGTCTATCATGATGCATATGTATGGAATGACGCGGACTGGATGACATCCCGTGCGGGTCGTCAAACGCACAGCCATCCGATGTCGATCTATGAGGTTCATTTGGGCAGCTGGCGCAGGAATCCCGAACAGGGCAACCGTTCGCTGTTCTACCGAGAGTTGGCCATTGAATTAACAGATTATGTGCGCGATATGGGCTACACCCATGTGGAACTGATGCCGGTGATGGAGCATCCTTTTTTTGGTTCGTGGGGTTATCAGATTACCGGATACTACGCCCCCAGCAGTCGCTTTGGGAGCCCGGCCGACTTTAAATACCTCATCGATCAATTGCATCAGGCAGGAATCGGGGTCATTCTCGATTGGGTTCCTTCCCATTTCCCAGCCGATGCCCACGGACTGGCTGCCTTCACAGGCGACCGGCTCTATGAATACCCCGACCCGCGCAAAGGCTACCAGCCCGACTGGAACAGTCTAATTTTCGATTATGGCCGCCCGGAGGTTCGGTCATTTCTGCTTTCCAACGCCCTCTTTTGGTTGGAAGAGTTTCACGCCGACGGACTCCGAGTCGATGCGGTTTCCAGTATGCTTTACCTCGATTATTCGCGATCGGAAGGGCAATGGCTGCCCAACCGCTACGGGGGAAATGAGCACTTAGAAGCCGTATCCTTCCTCAGGGAGCTCAATTCAGAAGTATATGGCCGCGTAGAGGGGGTGCAAATGATTGCAGAGGAGTCTACTTCATGGCCTGCCGTCACCAAACCCGTGGATCACGGCGGATTGGGATTTGGGTATAAATGGATGATGGGTTGGATGCACGATACCTTGTCCTATTTCAAAGAGAACCCATTGTATCGATCCTATCACCAGGATAAACTGACTTTTGGCTTGATGTATGCATTTTCTGAGCAATTTGTTTTGGCTTTATCACACGATGAAGTGGTGCACGGCAAGGCTAGCTTGCTGGGAAAAATGCCAGGCGACGCATGGCAAATGTTTGCCAACCTTCGCTTATTGTTTGGCTTTCAGTTTGCGCATCCGGGGGCTAAGCTCCATTTTATGGGCGCAGAAATGGGCCAAATGAGCGAATGGAACCACGATTCGAGCTTGCCATGGCACCTACTCAGCGATTCCCCCAACCGTGGAATACAAAACATGATGCGGCGCTTGAATACCCTATACCGGACGGAACCTGCCCTCTATGCCCTCCAATACAACGAGCGAGGTTTTCAGTGGGTCGATGGCACCGACCGTTCGCAATCGGTGCTCATTTTCTTGCGCCGCGATGCTACCGAGCGTCCGGTCGTGGTTGTTGGCCATTTCATCCCGACGGTAGTGGAAGGCTACAGAATTGGGGTTCCGGTAGCGGGCGTTTATGAAGAGATTTTGAATTCGGACCATCCAGATTTTGGTGGAAGCGGTGTGCTGAACGAACAGGAATTGCATTCAGAACCCATTCCCTATCAAGGGATGCCTTTTTCGCTGATGCTCACGCTTCCTCCTTTGGGCATCGTGTATCTAAAGCCAAAAGCACCCGTGGAGATAGAGAAAACATCGGGTGCCGCCAAAAGAGCTGCTTCCGCCATACATCCCAACCGAAAAAAGAAAGAAAGATGAAAAACAACCATAGGTTTCGGAGGACGCTGCCTCGCTTCATTATGGGATCGCTGCTGTTGATTCATGCCAGCGTTTGGGGGCGAGATTTGCGCATCGATCCGCCCCATTGGTATGCTGGAATGGCCCAAGACACCCTACAGTTAATGATTCATGGCAGGGGGTTGGGCAAAGCACGTTTGGGCCTGGAGGGATTGAGTGGGGTGGGCATCATCGAGCAAAGGCAGTTGGAGCACCCCGACTATCTATTCGTGAACCTGGTTGGCATGAGCCGAATAACCCCACAAACCTGTACCCTTCGGGTGGAGTTGAATGGCAAAACACAACGCATTCCGTATACTTTTCATGCCCGACGCAGGCCAGAACAATCGAGTAGGGGCGTAGATGCCTCCGATTTGGTTTATCTCATCATGCCTGATCGTTTTGCCAATGGCGATACCGCAAACGACCGAGTCGCTGGGATGCACCAGACCGAAATCGACCGAGGCAACGACATTGCACGCCATGGAGGTGATCTTCAAGGGATCGCTGATCGACTCGATTACCTGCAGGATTTGGGTGTGACCACCTTGTGGTTGAATCCGGTACAGGAAAACAACCAGCCTCGAGAGTCGTACCACGGCTACGCCATCACCGACCACTACCGCATCGACCCACGCTTGGGCACCAACGAGGGGTACGTTGCCTTGGCCGATTCCCTCAAGAGTCGCGGCATGAAATTGGTGATGGATGTCATTCACAACCATTGGGGCGACAAACATCACTTGAATAGGGATTTGCCTGACTCTTCTTGGCTGCACAGCTGGCCTGCCTTCACACGCACCAGCTATAGAGCATCCACCCAAATCGACCCTTATGCCTTGCCGGACGATGCCCGACTGATGAAAACAGGTTGGTTCGACACCCATATGCCCGATTTGAACCAGAGAAACCCCTGGTTGGCCCGCTACCTCATTCAAAACAACATCTGGTGGGTGGAATACGCCGGATTGGATGGACTTCGATTGGATACCTACGCCTACCCCGACGAGGCCTTTGTGAACCGTTGCGTGGCCGCGCTTCGGCGCGAATTTCCCAAACTCGGAATTGTAGGCGAGGTTTGGGTGCATACCGTGGCCGAATCGGCTTATTGGGTTAAAGGAAATAAACTCAATTCGCGGCCCCAAGAATTGCCTGGGATAACAGATTTTCCCCTGTATAGAGCCATCATGGCCGGACTTCAGGAAGCAGAGGGATGGGATGAAGGCATTAGACGCATCTACTACACCCTGGCACAGGATGGTTTATACGGCTCCTTTCCCACCAACCACTATATTTTCCTCGACAACCACGATGTTTCGAGGGTTTATGCATCCCTCAATGCTGATCTAGAGCGGATGAAAATGGCTCATGTTCTGTTGATGACCATGAGGGGCATCCCCCAACTCTATTATGGGTCGGAGCTGCTGATGGGAAATCATGCCGGATTGGGTGCCACGAATGTTCGTCAGGATATGCCCGGAGGCTGGCCGGGCGATCAAGTGAATGCCTTCAAGCGTGACGGTAGAACGTCCGAACAGAACGAAATGGTCGATTACATCCGTCGCCTTGCCTTATGGCGCCAGAAAAACGGTCGATTGATGAAAGAAGGGCAGTTGCTCCAGTTGGTGCCCGAGAATAACCTGTACATTTATTTTCGGCAATTGCCTGATCGGGGCATCATGGTGGTGGTGAACGCCGCGCAAAAAGCAGCACAGATGCCGCTGGATCGGCTAGCAGGGCCACTAAATGGTGTTCAGGCAATGAAGGAAGTGACGACCGAAAGCCAGCAACTACTGAATGAACCATGGGCCATACCGGGAAAAAGTGCGCGTATCTATGAGTATAAAAAATCACCCAATTGAATCAGCCCGGTCGGCCCTAAAACAAATTTTGTTCATCGAGATCAATGATGCCCAATCAACGCTATATCTGCATTCACGGTCATTTCTATCAGCCGCCCCGCGAACATGCTTGGTTGGAGGCCGTTGAGATTCAGGATTCGGCTTACCCCTACCACGATTGGAACCAACGCATTACCGCCGAGTGTTATGGCCCCAATGCGGTGAGCCGCGTACTCAATGAGGAACATCAGATCGCAGAACTCGTGAATAATTATGCCTGGATGAGTTTCAATTTTGGTCCAACCCTGCTCAGTTGGCTGGAACGGAACGCCCCCGAGGTCTATGAATCGATACGGGAAGCGGATCAACAAAGTGAGGAACGATGGGGGCGAGGTTCGGCTATGGCTCAGGTCTACAACCACATCATCATGCCCCTGGCCAATCGGCGCGATAAGCAAACCCAGGTGCGCTGGGGTCTTTATGACTTTCAAAAGCGCTTCGGGAGAAAGGCAGAGGGGATGTGGCTGGCTGAAACCGCTGTCGACACAGAGACCCTTGAGGTTTTGGCCGAGGAGGGTGTGCAGTTCACGGTTTTGGCGAGTCGACAAATGGCTGCTTGGAGGCGCTGGGCAACGGATGATTGGTGCGCAGCAGGCGATGACCGCGATGTGCTGAGCTTGCGTCCGTATCTATGCCGATTGCCTTCGGGGCGCAGCATTACCCTGTTCTTCTACCACGGCGGGCTATCCCAGCGCATCGCCTTTAATGGATTGCTTCAAGACGGAGAGGCATTCGCACAGGCACTGAAGGAGGAGGCCCAGGGGGGCGTGCAGAAAGAGCCGGTGTTTTTGCATGTGGCTACAGATGGTGAGACCTATGGTCACCACCACCGCAACGGCGACATGGCGCTGGCCTGGTGTCTGCGGAAGTTGAATCAGGATGATGAGGTCACGCTGATTAACTATGCCTCCTTCCTTGAGCGTCATCCGCCGGTCTGCGAAGCACAAATTGTAGAGGAGTCCAGCTGGAGTTGCGCACATGGCGTGGAACGTTGGAGGGCCGATTGCGGGTGTGCTACAGGGGGTCATCCCGCATGGCAGCAGCGGTGGCGGGCACCCTTGCGTCGTGGATTTGATGATCTACGCGATCAGCTGATGGATGAATATGTGAAGCAAATGCTGGTTTTTTGCTCAGATCCCTGGCGTATTCGCGATGCCTACATCCGGGTGATTCTCGACCGCAGTGAGGAACATGTGGAGGCCTTCCTTCAGGAACATCTCTACTTTCCCGTGCGTGATGAGCGGCGCACAAAGGTTTTGAGGCTTCTGGAAATGGCCCGACACATCCAATTGATGTACACCAGTTGTGCCTGGTTTTTTGATGAAGTTACGGGTATAGAAACGCGTCAGGTGCTGCAGTACGCCTGCCGGGCTTTGCAAATTGCCTCGGTTGAGTCGCCCTTGCGGCTCGATGATGCGTTCGCAGCGGCTTTGGCGGCCGCAGAATCGAACGATCCGGCATGGGGACACGCTGGGACGCTCTACCTCAATATGATGGAAACCTCGCGCT
>VGGT01000100.1 GCA_016868485.1 Bacteroidota bacterium | reverse complement strand
CGGTGTTGAAGCAAGAAGATTCTGATGATTGAACCCGTCCGAATCACCCCGCATATTTCCGTCCGAATCACCCAGCAAATAATCGCCTATGTGTTGGTCATACGCCATCGTTCTTTGGAATGCCGCTGTTGCAAACGTCCTGCGCAGCTCAGATTTTGTGCTGCCATTCTCTTCTTGCAGCACGCCAATCACTTGTGTATACTGGGTTGATGATGAAACAACCAATACGTCCTCGTAATTTTTGGCCGCAGCCCTCAGCAAGGCTACTCCGCCCACATCAATTTTTTCTATGATATCCTCGTGCGATCGACCTTCCAAAACAGCCTGCTCGAAAGGGTAGAGATCCACCACCACCAAATCGATTAAAGGTATTTGAAATGATGCGAGATCGTTCAGGTCACCCATTTGCGACCGACGTGCCAGAATACCGCCAAAAATGTGTGGGTGCAGGGTTTTGACTCGACCACCCAACATCTCGCCGTACGAAGTCAGTTCTTCAACAGCGGTAACTTCCAGGCCATTTTCTCGGAGAAATGCATAAGTACCACCGGATGCAATCAGTTGAACATCTAATTTTCGAAGACCTTCAGCGAAGGATACAAGACCCTTTTTACTGTAGACTGAAAGGAGCGCAGACCGGATGAATTTTGGGTTGTTTTGCGGCATGATATTCCGCAAAAGTAGGTAATTTCAAGCATCAGCCCGCAGACAAAAAGCGGAAAAATTTGCTGAAAAAATGAAAATCTTTAGGCGTCCACCAACGACAGACTGCGCTCCATAAATCGGCTTAATTCAGCCCCCTTGAGCATGCCTTGAGCCAACAGTGCAAGGTCGTAGCTGTGTCTTATGAGGGACTGTTTTTTGTCTGGATCCTGACATCCTGCGATGTGCAGCAAATGAGGATGGGCGGTGTTCAATACCACATCATAAGTTTCCGGCATTTGACCCATGCCAAACGGATGCCCTCCTGTGGCGGCCATATCGTTCATGCGCCGCATAAACTCATTTCTGGTGATCATGACGGGTAGATCGTCGGCCGACAATGTAGCCGTTGTCACCTTACGCTTTTCATCACCCACGGTAAGGGCAAACAATTCTTTGATCTCCGTTTCTTGTGCCTCGGATAAGACAGAAGGGGAGTTCTGTTCCTTCGGGATGAGTTGTTCGATGGGTTCTGAATCGACCCGCTTAAAGCGCACTTTTTCCAATTTCGACTCCTGATGGTTAAGGAAATGGCTGTCGATAACGCTGCCCATTTTAAGAACATCATAACCCCGTCGCGTGGCAGCCTGAACATATGCATGTTGCAATTCGGGATCTGATGTGTAAAGTATGACCAGGTTGCCGTCTTTGTCGCGTTGGTTGAGTTCTACCATTTTCTGATAGGCCTCCCAATCGCGCTGATCGCCATTGGTACTCGTATACAAACAGAAACCTGAGGAACGCTCGGCAAACTTCTCATCGCTGATCATGCCATATTTTACAAACAACTCAAGGTGCTCCCATTTTCCACGGAATCCCTCTGCGTCGTCGCGGTACATTTCTGCTAGTTTGTCGGCTACTTTCTTGCTGATGTGGCTGTTGATCTTCCGTACATTCGAATCAGTTTGCAAGAAGCTTCTTGAAACATTGAGGGGGATGTCGGGAGAATCCAAGACACCATGCAACAGCCTCAGATAATCGGGGACAATGTCCTCAACAGAATCGGTAATGAAGACCTGTCTGCTGTACAGCTGAATCTTATTGCGACTCGGCTCAAACTCCGCTTTTAGTTTGGGAAAATACAAGATCCCTGTTAGATTGAAGGGGTAGTCGACGTTCAGGTGAATATGAAACAAGGGTTTCTCAGCCAGAGGATAAAGTTCCTCGTAAAATTTTTGATAGTCCTCATCGCTCAACTCGGATGGTTTTTTCGTCCACAATGGCACTGTGGCATTGATTACTTCCTCCTCCAATTGGATGGGCACGGGTAGAAATCGGCAATATTTACGCAGAATTTCGCGTAGCTTCCAGGTTTCTAAGTAATCGAGGGCATCTTCGCTCAGGTGAAGGATTACGTCCGATCCCCTGTCGGTCCTTTGACCTGCACCAATTTCAAATTCTGTGCTCCCGTCGCATGTCCACCGAACCGGAGTGGCCCCATCTTTAAAGGAAAGGCTCTCAATCTCAACTGAATCGGCTACCATAAAGGCCGAATAGAAACCAAGCCCGAATGCCCCAATCATGTTGCTGTCCGTCTTTTCGCGGTACTGTTCCATGAACTCAGTCGCACCACTAAAGGCGATTTGATTGATGTATTTATCAACCTCCTCACCCGTCATTCCGATGCCTCGGTCTGATATGGTGATGGTTTTCTTCTCTTTGTCGATCTTCACCCGAACCGAGGTGTCGCCTGTTTCACCTTTGAATTCACCGATAGAAGCTAATGCATTCAATTTTTGCGTTGCATCGACTGCATTACTGACCAATTCCCTCAAAAATACTTCCTGATTGGAATAAAGGGATTTTTTGATGATTGGGAAAATGTTACCCGTGTTGACCGAAATATGACCTTTTTTCTCCATGATGTTTTTAGCTCGACAGGGGGCAACTACTTTGCCACAATTGACAAACTGACATTTTGTCGCACCACAAGCCGCATTTCACACCGCGAAACGATGCTGTTGCGACAAAAGGTTCGGAATTCGTATCAAAAAAGTAGACCCTTTACCGACCTCACTCTTCAAGTGGATGTCGCCCCCCATTTGTTTCACAGTCTCTCGGACAATAAACAAGCCCATTCCAAAGGCATCTCCGGTTTCGCTGCGTTCAAATAAGCGGAACACACGTTCTTGCTGGGTTATCGCGATGCCCCTTCCATAATCGGTCACTTCCAATTGAACAATGTCCGCTTGAATTTGGGCGGACAGCGTTATTCCTGTGGGTGCTTGGCCAAATTCAGCACTGCGCGCGGCATTGTTGAGCAATTCAAGCAAAACCATCTTGATTTTTTCGTAATCACCGATCCAAATGCTGTTTTCAATCAATTCGACACGAATCCGATCATGCTCCAGGTCGTAAACTGCACAAATCGAGTTGATCAGAAAGCGAAACAATCCATGGGCCTCCAGATTTTCGGGAAGAAGTTCAACCCGACTTCCCCGATATAAATCCCGAAAACGTGCTCTTCCGGAGCCCAATATGGTCAATCTTCTGAGCAGAAACTGGGCAAGTTCATGCGCTGGCGTCGTGTCTTGATGTTCAACTACGGACCTGCAAAGGGCTTCTAACTGCATGACTGGCTCGAAAAATTCAGTGTCTATTTTATAAGTGAGCCAATCTCGAGCTGACCTCGACGTTTCAAGCTCTTGACGGATGGCTCCCATTTGCATGTTGTTCCATGTTAATTCATAGGCACGCTGTATGATGGAACGCAATGTCGGTACCGCATAAGGCGTTCGCACGGAACGGAATATGGAAGCCATTAAAGGATTTCCATCAACTAATCCTATGTCCGCTTCTGCATGAAGCAGTATGCACTGACTTGATGAAAATTTCTGTTGCACCTCCGATATTAAATCAAGACCAGAGGCTATACCAGAGGCTTTTGCGCGTCGCAGGTGGGTGAGCAATACACAACCCGGACGGTTTTGCAGTACCTGAAGAGCCAAAGAAGCATCGGAGCAGGTAAACAGCTCGAAAAACGATTGAAAATGTTCGCGAAACGAATTGCGTCCCGCTTCGAGTTCATCCACATATACAACCGGTATAAGGTGGGGGAACAAGCTGGTCATATGTTTGAAAGCACGATATTATGAAAAAAATCAAAGAAATTGTTTTCTATTTTTGCGGTTATGTCAAAAATACAGCCCGTTTATCTGGTCGACGCGTGTCGCACGCCCATTGGAAAACTGGGGGGGTCACTGTCTGGGGTTCGTCCAGACGATCTCGCATCAACCAGCATACGGGCTCTCTTGGCAAGAAATCCCAGTTTTGATCCGAATGTGGTTGAGGATGTTGTGCTGGGCGCGGCCAATCAGGCCGGAGAAGATAACCGAAACGTAGCCCGAATGGCAGCACTTTTGGCAGGACTTCCTGTAGGGGTGGGCGGGGTGACTGTGAATCGACTCTGTGCCAGCGGACTACAAGCACTAATCGATGCCTACCGGGCCATTGCATTGGGTGAAGGCGAGGCTTATATTGCAGGTGGTGTTGAAAGCATGACCCGTGCACCTTGGGTGATGGCCAAACCTGAACAGGCGTTTTCCCGAAAAATCGAAGCCTATGATACAACTTTGGGTTGGCGGTTCACCAACACGGCATTAGCAGAACGCTACCATCCCTATAGCATGGGTGAGACGGCAGAGAATGTGGCCGAACGGTATCGAATTAGCCGCGTGCAACAGGACGAGTTTGCTTATTTGTCGCAATCAAATTACGCACGTGCAGCTGCTGAAGGTCAATTTAAATCCGAATTGGTGCCGGTGGAGGTCAAGGTTGAAAAAGCACCCAACAGAATGTTTGAAGTGGATGAACACCCCAGATTCAGCAGCCTGGAGCAACTGTCTGCGCTCAAACCTGCCTTTCGAAAAGATGGTAGTGTTACGGCTGGTAATAGCTCGGGCATGAATGACGGTGCCGCTTGCGTTCTCATGGTGAATGAGTCAGCATTAAAGACCCACGCCTTAACCCCATTGGCCCGAGTAGTGGGTGCCGCTGCGGTTGGCGTAGATCCGGCCTATATGGGCATTGGTCCCGTACCGGCCATCCAGCGATTGTTGAACCGAACGGGAATCAAAATCAGTGGTGTTGATCTTTTCGAATTGAACGAGGCTTTCGCGGCTCAAGCCGTGGCCTGTATTCAAGAATTGCAAATAGACCCCAGTCGTGTCAATAAAAGGGGAGGGGCCATTGCACTGGGTCATCCATTGGGCTGTTCCGGTGCACGAATCACCACCACACTCGTACACCAAATGAAAGACGATTCTGCTGTGCGATATGGTGTGGCGGCCCTTTGTGTGGGCGTCGGACAAGGATTAGCCATAATGCTCGAAAATTGCGCTTGATGTTTTCAAGGCGCTATTTTATTTGGTTTGCCTATCATGGAACACGCTACCACGGATGGCAAGCGCAAAAAAACGCCATAGGCATTCAACAGCTGCTTCAAAATGCAATGGCAACGCTGCTACGGGAATCGGTGGCCATTACCGGACAGGGAAGAACCGATACAGGTGTTCACGCACGGCAGATGGTGGCGCATTTCGACTTTATGTCTGAGTTACCAATAGACTTAGCCGGCAAACTCAACCAATTGTTGCCTACAGATATTCGCATCAATCAGATACATGAAGTGGCTCCCGATGCACATGCCCGGTACTCAGCCCTGAATCGCTTGTATCGCTACTACATCCACCGAACACCGGATCCTTTTTTGGTGGATCGGTCGTGGTACCTACAATCACTCCCTAAGGTTGAGTTGATTCCTGATGCGGCGAAAATGCTCCTCCAACAATCGGATTTTGGTTGTTTCGCCAAAACGCATGGGGGCAACCATACCAATTTGTGCACAGTTACACGGGCGGACTGGGTCATCGACACACATCAACTCATTTTTACCATTCAGGCCAACCGGTTTCTTCGGCAAATGGTGCGTGCGGTCGTGGGTGGCCTACTGGCGATTGCCCAAGGAAAGAAGACAGTGGAATGGTGGACGAGACTTTTACAAGACTCACCCGAACGGAAGTGCGGGCTGGCTGCACCGCCCTATGGTTTGTTTCTTGAAGAGGTGGCCTATCCCAATACGATCTATCTCAACCCATCACCAGACCCCTTATCGCTAACAGCCAAAACCCATGGGTGAAAAACCGAGCGTCGATAACGCTTATTTAATCAGAAAGACCCTTAATCTGCTTCGAGAAAACCGTTTGGTGGTCTTTTTTATTATGGTTTTGGTACTGGCTTTGGCCCTGATCTCACCTGTACGTCCTATGTTGATCCAAAACATGGTAGATGGGCCGATGCAGCAAGGTGATGTGCATGGCTTGTTGAAGTATACCCTTTGGATGATCGGCCTTTTGATGGTAGAATCCTTGTTTCGTTATTACTTTACCTATCAAAGTGCATGGCTCGGACAAGCCGTGGTGCGGCAACTCAGGCAGAAGTTGTTTCACCACCTGTCGACCCTACGTCTGAGTTATTACGATCGTACGCCTGTGGGCACGCTCACCACCCGAACCATCAGCGATATTGAGTCGATTGCTGAAGTGTTTTCCCAAGGACTGCTCACCATTTGGGGCGATTTATTACAACTCTTGGTTTTACTGGCCATCATGTTATACACCGATTGGCGACTCACGCTCATTGGGTTGATTGTTTTGCCGCCATTGCTTTTGGCAACCTGGCTCTTCAAAGAAAAGGTGAGAACCTCATACCAGGAAGTCAGGCGCGAAGTGGCTCGACTCAATACCTATGTGCAAGAGCATCTGACGGGCATGGGCATTATTCAGGTGTTCAATCGCGAGAAGGAGCGCCTCAAGACCTTCGAGTCGGTCAACCATGAATTGCAGCAGGCCCATTTAAGGGGCGTTCTATACTATTCGGTCTTTTTTCCTGTGGTGGAAATTCTCACCGCAGTATCCCTCGGATTGGTGGTCAGCTGGGGCGCACTTCAAGCCGTGGGAGGCGGGGTGAGCCCTGGCGTACTTATTGCCTTCATTCTCTACTTAAATCAATTTTTTAGACCCATTCGGTTGCTGGCGGATAAGTTCAACAGCCTGCAGATGGGGGTTGTGGCTGCGGAGCGGGTTTTTAAGTTGATGGAAGTCAATGAACAGGAAGAAGATTTTGGACAAACCAGGCCGTTGTCGACCGATGGTTCGATTGTGTTTCAAGATGTTCATTTTAGCTATCGACCCGATCTCCCGGTTTTGAAAGGTGTTAGCTTCCGGCTTAAACCCGGCAAACGAGTGGCATTGGTGGGTAGTACAGGGTCGGGCAAGACTTCTGTAGTCAATGTTTTAGGCCGATTTTATGCGCACAGTTCAGGATCTGTCTGTGTCGACGGTGTGCCCATTGAAGACATCCCGTTGCCAGAACTTCGTGGTAGA
>VGGT01000099.1 GCA_016868485.1 Bacteroidota bacterium | reverse complement strand
GAAGCCCCGCCCCGTGCGGGGCTTTTTGTGTTTATGGGATGCTCTTCACCTGCTTCTTATTGACGAGGCAACAACAAGCCGCTCCCCTGATTCTTACTGACGAGGCGGCAACAAGACAATCCCCTGATTCTTACTGACGAGGCGGCAACAAGACGATTCCCTGCTTCTTATTAACGGGGTCCGTGCAAGCGCGGCAGACAACACATCCGCCACCAAGCTTCAAACCCTTAGGATGACCCCTTGCGCTAGGGCGCAATGCGTCCGTACATCCTCGGGAAGGGTATGGTCTCTCGGACGTGTGGGAGCTTGCATACCCAGGCTACCAAGCGCTCCAATCCGAGTCCAAAACCCGCATGGGGCACCGATCCATAACGACGCAGGTCGAGGTACCATTCAAAGGCCTCCATGGGCAAGCCGTGTTCGTTGATTTTTTCAATCAACCACTCAAGGTTTGTTTCTCGTTCGCCTCCACCCACGATTTCTCCGTAACCCTCAGGCGCCAAAACGTCAACGCCTTTGGCCCAACGGGCATCCCCCTCATCGCGCTTCATGTAGAAGGCTTTCGCCTCATGGGGCCAATTGTAGACCATGATTGGGGTTTGAAACAAGCGCGTCAACACCGTTTCATCGGAACCACCAAAATCGTTGCCCATCCGGAACTGTGCTGCCGACTGCAACCAGATGGGGATGTTGCGCATTTGCTCCTCACACTCCGAAAGCTCTTCCTTGAGTGCTTGAAGGCGCGACTGATAGAAGCCTATTTCGCCTTTTTTGAGTCCCGGTTGTTTCAGTTGTTCTTCTCTTTGCGCAATCTCTTCACGAACCGTGGTGGCCCGCGCCTCTACTTGAATTAAATCGGCCTCAAGGGTCGCCAAGGCGTTTTGCCCATCCACTTCCTTCTCGCCTTTCAAAATGGCTACGGCATCTTCATAGGTGATGCGGGGGAAGGGTTCGGCCACACGCTTCAAAGCGGAAGGGTCTCTACCAATCACCTCGAGCTCGAGGGTGTTTTTATCAATCACCTGGTGCACCACATGGCGAAGAAACCGCTCGATCACATCCATATTCATCGAAAGATCGTGGAAGGCCATTTCGGGCTCGATCATCCAAAATTCACTCAAATGCCGGCGTGTTTTCGATTTTTCTGCTCGAAAGGTGGGGCCAAACGTGTAAATCTTACCAAATGCCATGGCCATTGCTTCGCCGTAGAGTTGTCCACTCTGACTCAAATAGGCAGGATGACCATAGAAATCGGTGGCAAACAAGGTGGAGGTGCCCTCGCATGCATTATCTGTGAAAATGGGGGCGTCCATTTGAATAAAGCCCTCCGATTGGAAAAACTCGTGGATGGCCATGATGAGGGTGTTGCGGATGCGCATGATGGCCCATTGACGCTTACTGCGCAGCCACAAATGGCGGTGGTCCATCAAAAAATCGATCCCGTGTTCTTTTGGAGAAATGGGGTATTCGTGACTGATCGACACTATCTCGAGGGATTTTACCCGTACTTCCACGCCCCCCATCTGCCGTTCGTCGGCCACAACCGAACCCGTTAGCCGGAAACTACTTTCTTGAGTCAACCGACGGGCATCTTCAAAGACCTCTGCCGACACCTCTTGCTCATCGACCACACATTGGCACATGCCCGAGCCGTCGCGCATCACCAAAAAAGCCAGTCCCTTTCCGGTGCGCTTGCCCATCAACCAGCCCTGCAAATCCACCGTCTTATCTATATGTTTGGATAGAAATTCAATCGTCGTTGCACTCATTTTTTCGCGTTTGGGCTCAAAAATAGCTATTTTTGGCATACCACACCGAATTCATGCTGCGACAAGGACTCCGACAAAAACTGCTGACGCGACTATCGCCACAGCAAATACAGTTCGTGAAGCTGCTCCAGGTGCCAACGGCGATGCTGGAACAACGGATAAAGGAAGAATTGGAGGATAATCCCGCCCTTGAAGAAGCCGACTGGGCGGATGATAAACCCGAGGACGCCTACTCGGATCTCGATGAGACTGGTTCTGATGCTCCGGGTGATGCCGACGAAGGCGAAAACGAGGCCCAAGAGGATCTGTCTGAATACATCGATGACGATGATATAGCCGATTACCGACTGGCCGATAACAACTACAGCGACGACGACGACGACCGAAGCATCCCCATTCGTGTGGAGAACAGCTTCCATGAAGACCTCGTTGAGCAACTTCGTTTGCTCAGCTTGAGCGAAACGGAACAACTGATCGGGCATCAAATTATTGGAAGCCTCGACAACGACGGATACCTGCGGAGGGCGGTGACTTCTGTGGCCGACGACCTGGCCTTCTCCCATAACCTGATGGTGGCCGACGAAGAGGTAGCGTCGATGCTCCGGCGCATTCAGCAATTCGACCCCGCTGGAATTGGCGCCCGCGACTTGCGTGAATGTCTCCTCCTTCAACTCGAACGTCTTCCTGCTCAACCGACTGTCGTGCATGCCCAAGCCATTCTTCATCGATACTTCGACGAATACACCCGAAAACACTACGACAAAATAGCGCGCGGGTTATCGCTGGGTGACGAACAGATGCGGCGGGCACATCAGCTGATCCTTCACTTGAATCCCCGGCCCGGCAGCACCAAGTCATCGAGCGACAAAACGCAACAGGTGATTCCTGATTTCGTAGTGACCCACGAGGACGGGCAGTTGGTGGTCCGGCTCAACGCGCGAAATGCCCCGGAGTTGCGCGTGAGCAGCCAATACAAAGACATGTTCCGCGACTACGAGAAATCCACCAAAAAGGACAAAAAAATGCGCGATGCGGTGGCTTTTGTTAAGCAGAAATTGGATTCCGCCCGTTGGTTTATCGATGCCATAAAACAGCGACAACACACCCTGCTGAGTAGTATGGAGGTGATTGTGGCCCTACAAGATGCTTTTTTTAGATCGGGTGATTTCACGCGGATTCGGCCCATGATTCTAAAGGATGTGGCCGACCGGGTGGGGCTCGACATCAGCACCATTTCGCGCGTTGCCAGCAGCAAATATGTGCAAACAGAGTACGGCACGTTTCTTCTCAAACACTTTTTTTCGGAGGGTATCATGACCGATAGCGGGGAAGAAGCCTCCAGCATTGAGGTCAAAGAAATTCTCAGTGAACTCATTGCCGGAGAGTCCAAAGACTCGCCTTTATCCGATGAGAAACTCTCCGAAATTCTCAACGAACGGGGCTACAACATAGCCCGCAGAACCATTGCCAAATACCGCGAAGCCATGAATATTCCTGTTGCCCGACTGCGTAAAGAACTTTGATGCTTATTTAACCCATTAACTTATGTATCCCCACCTCCTGTATACTGTTGAAGACGGCGTAGCCCGAATTGTCCTCAACCGTCCCGATGTATTTAATGCATTCAACAACGAAATGAGTTATGAGTTGCAGGACGCGCTCAAGCAAACGGCCCGCAATAAGGCGGTTCGTGTTTTGGTGCTGACCGGTGCCGGCAAAGCTTTTTGCTCGGGCCAAGACCTCAAAGCCATTTCTGGAGGAACTGAAAAGCGGGATTTGTCGGAGTCGCTTCACCTGCGCTACAACCCCATAATCCGGGCATTGCGCCAGCTCCCTGTTCCCGTTATTGGCCGGGTCAATGGCGTGGCTGCAGGTGCAGGATGTTCTTTGGCCCTGGCATGTGACCTGGTTGTGGCCGTAGATACCGCCCTTTTCATTGAAGTCTTTGTGAATGTTGGCCTTGTTTTGGATTCGGGATCGTCCTATTTCCTCCCCCGTTTGGTGGGTTCGGCGCGTGCCTTCGAGCTCAGCACCATGGGGAAGCGCGTTTCTGCCCCTGAAGCGGCCGCGTGGGGCATGATCAACCGGTCGGTTCCGGCCGATGAACTGGATCAAGCCGTGGCAACCTACACCGACTACTACAAGTCGGCTCCCACCAAAGCCATTGCATTGATGAAGAAGATGCTGAATAAGAGCTTTCACTCCGACCTCGATACCATGCTCGAATACGAGGCCCAGTGTCAGAAAATTGCGGGAAGCAGCGCCGATTATGCCGAGGGCGTACAGGCCTTCAACGAAAAGCGAAAACCCGTCTTTAAGGGCGCTTAGAACAATTTAGCAGATTTTACACTGCAGCATGGGGCGGTCGTTGAGGAAGCCCTGCAGCCTGTCGCCCCGATGCACCGGACCAACACCCGCTGGGGTGCCGGTAAAAATTAAATCACCCATCTTGAGGGTAAAATAGCGCGACACGAAGCTGATGATCTGTTCAAAGGAAAATAACAGCTGGTCTGTGTCGCCCACTTGTCGGATCGCACCGTTCACTTCAAGCCGCAATGCCAGAAGTGTTGGCCATTGCCATTCCTCGGGGCTTAGCCAGTCGCCCAAAATGGCGGAGCCGTCGAAGCCCTTCGCCAATTCCCAAGGAAGGCCCCGGCTTTTCAGATCCGCTTGCAGGCTTCGGGCAGTAAAATCAATGCCAAGGCCTATGCGGTCTATGTAGGTCGATGCAAATCGCTCCGCAATATGTTTTCCGTTGCGGCCAATGCGCAACACGATTTCCAGTTCATGGTGCACATCGCCCAAATGATCGGGGAGAAAAAAGGGCTTTCCGTCGCGTATCAGCGCGCTTTCTGGCTTCATAAACACAACGGGCTCGGTGGGGACGTCGTTGTTGAGCTCTCGGGCGTGCTCCGCATAATTGCGGCCAATGCAAATGATTTTCACGGCCGTAAAAATACAGCCTATTCTCTTTTTAAATCCCTCAAATGGCTGGTATGAGTCGCCAGCGCCAGCCCACATAGATCATGCGCTCGATGGCCGGGCCCCAAACAAGGGATGCATCGAAATGGGGAGAGAAGGGCTGCTGGGCAGAAACAATCAGATCAGTCTGTCGGAAATCGGTGAGGTTCTCGATGCCGAGGTAGAGCGCCGATCGATCGAAATTCTTGGTGAGTTGAAAAAAGCCCACCGCATAAACCGGCGATTGCGCACGCATACGCAGCGAATCGGGATTGCCCCATGTGGATGGTAAGCGCTTACTTCCATAGGTGTGTAGGGTAAAATCGAAATCCCACCGACTTTTTGTTTTCCACGACAAATTCAACAGCCCCCTACTTCGGGGCACGAGGGGCCGACTCAACCGGCCTACCCGGTAATCGGTTTGAACATCCTGAATGCGGTAGGCCAATCTGAGTTCCATTCTTTTTCGGGGCTGCACCTCGAGCTCCAGCTGGGCGCTTCTGCTGTATGATGCCCCGTTGAGTGAATAAAGATGCAACTCGGTGGGCGATTGATCGTAATCGGCCACCACCTGCCCCATAAACCAGGTCTGCTGAACGTCCATCGACACCCGTGCCGACCGATAGCGAAAACGAAAATCGTGATTGCCCTGAAGGCCCACATGCCATGCCCGCTCCGCATCTAGTCCGAAGGCCCCTCGCTCATTCTGCCGGTCGATGATGAGGCGGCGACTACTCACCAGGCCTCCCTGTTGCTCGGCCAATACCGATGCCACCCGAAAGCCCCTTCCGGCCGAGAAACGCAACTGATCGTTGTCTGATATGTTCCACTTCCCATTCAAACGAGGGCTCCATTGCCCTCCGTATAGATTGTGTTGGTCGTAGCGCAGACCCAATACCCAAAGAAGTTTTCCTCGCTCCAGCGTCAGTTCGGTGAAAACCCCAGGAACACGTTCATGGCGCACAAAATCGAGGCGCGAGGAATCGGAATGTGCCGGGGATCCACCCGAATGAAACGCAAGGGTGTCGACCCATTCGGAAAAGCGATCGTTGAGCCAGCTCACGCCTGCGCGGTAACGATTACGGGTATCGCCTAATATGTCCTGATAGATCAGCTGTGCGCTGCGCGTTTGCTGCGCTCCATGGTAGTCGCGGCGCCCGAATTGGTTGTCGAGCTGCGTGGCCGATGCGCTCCACAGCAGGCCGATCGACCGGTATTTATGGGCAGGGAAGACATAACCCAGCTTACCAAAAATTTCTTGTTGGCCGATGCCCGTTTTCAATCCATACACCCCCGATTGCGCCTCACGAGCCCGATCATGCCGGTAGGATACCTGTCCGCCCCGGCGCCGATCATCAACAGCCCGAAGGGCCATTTGACCCGTAAGTCCTAAGCCGTCGTTGTAGTGAAGCCGAAGAAGCCCGTTCCATTGCTGGCCGGCCGGTAGGTCAACAAATCCATCGTCGTTGATGTCTGGGGTGCCCTCCATACGGTTAGCGTGCAGGAGCAGGCTGCTGCTCCACCGGCCCGACAGGGGTTGGGCCACGACCAAATTCGCCTCCGATCGTCCCATTTGGTTTTGGTAAGCATTCAGCAGCACGCGGCCTGCGTAATCGGGCTTTTTGACCTCCAGGTTGATTTGTCCGGTTAGGCTCTCATAGCCATTCACCACCGATCCAACGCCCTGTGTCAGCTGCATCTCGTCGATCCACGAACCCGGCAGCAGCGCCAGGCCGTAGTGCGTAGCCAAGCCCCTGATCCCGGGCAGGTTTTCGCGCAGCAGCTGAACATAGGCGCCCGACAGGCCAAGCATTTGGATTTGTTTGACACCCGAAGCGGCATCGGTATAGGTCACCTCCACCGACGGATTGGTTTCAAAGCTCTCAGAAAGGTTACAACATGCCGCCTTAAAGAGCTCGCCCTCGGTGATCACCCGGGCGTTTCTTACCTCAGCACGCGAAATGAATGATGTGGCTCTTTGTTCGGTCACCTCCACCAGTCCAAACCGCTCTTGCGTGCGCAGCACCACCTGAACAGAGCGATAATCCCGGATAAACAAGGTGTCGGGTTCATAACCCGTATAGCGAACCACCAGCTGCCGTGTTTCGGGGTGTGCCGACAGGGTGAATGCTCCTTGGGCATTGGTGGTGGTGCCCCGCTGCGTTCCCAGCCAATAAACATGCGCCATAGGAAGCGGTTGAAATCGGCCTTGCGCATCTTGTTCCAGCACAACACCCCTAAGGGTATCAACAGCGGCACCCGGCTGGGCCCAAGATTCGGCATGAACATAGAGGAGCAAGAGGACGAGACGGGCCAAGCCCATCTTATTCATCGTAGACATTTGGTCCATAGGCCATACAAAAATAA
>VGGT01000098.1 GCA_016868485.1 Bacteroidota bacterium | reverse complement strand
GGGCGCTGTACCCCCAGCAGCAGGCGACTGTGCACCTGGAGCAATTGGCGCTGGAGTACCAGGCGCAGGCACATCAACCGATTCTGCTTTATCACGGAGTTGAGTCGCATCTTGTGCTTCGCCCCCGCGATCAATCCACAAATTAATCGTGAGGGTAAACACCAATAAAGCCAAACTCAACATCCAAGTAGATTTTTCCACCACATCGGTGGTCTTCTTAACACCCATGAGTTGACTGCTCCCTGCAAAATTGGCACTGACCCCTCCGCCTTTTGGCTTTTGAATCAATACAATTAAAATAAGCAGAACGCAAATCAAAATAATTAAAATGGTAAATAAAGTATACATAAATAAGATTTCAGACGAGAAAGATTAACCTTTGGCTTTTTTAAATTCAGCTATTCGGGCTGCAAATATCGGCATTTTTTCTGGATTCATCAAAATGAGTTGTTCATAAACAGCAATGGCGTGATCCCACTCCTGTTGACGGGCAAAAACCTCCGCTAAGGTTTCACTTGCTGGCAACTGTTCGTCGTCGATACTGGCCTGTGCCAACATTCTGATGGTATGCATCGCATCGGCTGTCAGTGGATCAGCCTGCTCATCACCCACCTTCACTCTGAATGCATCGATTCCTTGCGTTAACAATGGTGCTGATGGAGCATTCAATAAATCAGAGGAAGCGGCCAATTTCAGTTCTCGTTCGTAATCCGAACCCAAGCCTTGGGCAGACATATCCGATTTATCCGCCGGATTCTTCCAAAAATCTTTCTCCTGTTCAGCAGCCTCTTGTACAGCAGCCTTTGGCGCATGAGGTTGTGCTAAATGGGCATAAAAACGAAACCAATCGTGTAAATCATGGGGTTGAAGCAAGAAATCAACGGACTCCTCTTGATTTTGGATTGATCCCGCCATTGGATGATCGACGCCTGCTTCGACTGGCTCCTTTGCTTCAAAAAGGCGCTCCTCAGGCTCCTGCGGTGGATCCACAATCGGATGATCTGCAGGTTCGCAAGCATCCACAACACCCCAAGCATCGCCTTCCGTAAATAAGAAAGCCCGCACGGGGTCAGGAGCCAGTGCCAGCATTTTTCTGTGCTGCTTTTTATACCGACTGCTGTTCTGAATCCTGTATTGCTTCAGCAACAGGAGTTGACCCGCCGTAAAAAAGGGATATTCGTGCAGCAGTTCCTCCAATTCAGCCAAGGGGTGATTGGCCAATTCAGAAGGATCACGGTAGTATTGAGCGAGGCGATTGAGGTTCATTACCAGTTCACAAATGCGCGGTTAAATATATCATCTACGAGTTGACGAACGATTTCCTGATTCAGTTGGTCTTCCACCTGCCTGAGATCGAGGCTGGCATCGAAATCGGCATACCGCACAAACCTTTGCTCCCAACTATCGGCTGCACGAAATCGATTCGTGTAGCGCACCTGAACAGCTATACTTAAGCGGCTCAACGAAGTGGTCTCCCCCGCGGCCACCGCGGCTGGAGCCACGGAATAATCGACAATACTGCCCTCAAACGACAAATCCGCATCGGAGTTTTGTAACCGAAGTCGACTCTCAGCCAGGAATTTGTCGCGCATTCGGTCAGACAGGACTTGTGATAATTGAGGAACCACTACCGCTGCCCGGTTGTCGAATTGAGCGATAGATAGACTCACCGCTTCGGGCGGGATGGAGGCTCCACTGAACTTGTAGACCCCACATGAACCAAAGCCGACCAAAAACACACATCCAACAAGCAGATTGTATAAGCAGCGACGCAAACCGTTTCGAGTAGGAATGACGAGACCTGCGTTAACCTTCTTCCATTCCATATTCCTTGATTTTGCGGTATAAAGTCCGCTCCGAAATCCCCAGTTCTTGCGCGGCGTATTTGCGCTTGCCCGAATGCTTGCGCAATGCTTTTTCGATCATCCTGCGTTCAACTTCCTCCAAGGAAAAGTTCTCTTCGATGTCCTCTACTGCCGGTTGATCTTCGAAAACAACACGCCTGGGCATTGCATGCGCTACAATTTCCGAAGGTCCTTGGATGACATCCGCTTCGACCGGCCGATTCACCGATTCAGCATGGGTCCAATCGGTGGTATGATCAAATGCTGCTCGGCTGGGCATCTCCACACCCGATTCGGCTGCCGATTGCATAAGCCGAGCTACTACTTGCTTAAGCTCTACGATGTCTTTCTTCATATCGAACAACACCTTATAGAGGATGTCTCTTTCACTCATGTCTTCCGAACCTACCGGCAAACCCAATGCAATGGGAAGGGTGCGGGCTGTAGACTCAGCGGGCAGATAGCGACGGACCTCATCGCCTTCCACCAATCTATAAGGAGCAAGAACCGACATCTGCTCTGCCACATTCTTCAACTGACGGATGTTGCCCGGCCACCGATATGATGCCAAAACCTCCTGTGCGTGCGCGTCGAGCTGTACGGGCTGACTGCTGTAGCGCTCCGCAAAATCAACGGCAAACCTCCTGAACAAAAGCGGGATATCTCCAGGTCGTTCGCGCAAGGCAGGAATCTGGATGGCAACCGTACTCAAGCGGTAATAGAGGTCCTCACGAAACTTCCCTTTTCTGATTTGTTCCATGAGATCGACATTGGTAGCCGTGATGACCCGCACATCCGTCTTCTGCACTTTGCTCGATCCCACTTTAATAAATTCACCCGATTCCAACACGCGAAGCAGCCGGGCTTGGGTGCCCAGTGGCATTTCAGCCAATTCATCCAGAAAAATAGTTCCCCCGTTTACGGTCTCAAAATAACCCTGACGGGCTTCAAAAGCACCCGTAAACGAGCCTTTTTCATGGCCAAACAGCTCTGAGTCGATCGTGCCCTCCGGTATGGCACCGCAATTCACCGCGATGAACTTACCGTGCTTTCTGCGGCTCAATTGATGGAGTATTTTGGAAAAAACCTCTTTTCCAACGCCGCTTTCGCCCGTAATGAGCACCGTAATATCGGTGGGGGCCACCTGTACCGCCGTATTAAGTGCATGGTTGAGTGCCGGCGCATGGCCGATGATTCCAAACCTCTGTTTAACGGAAGTCAATTCCATATCCGCCCGATTTGTTATTGAATTCGGGTGCCAATCAAAGTGGCCTGCGTACACGAATCGATGCGCACATGCACATAATCGCCTGGCGAAGCCCCCAAACCGTCAAAAACACACATTTTATTTTGGCTGTTGCGGCCACACATTTGTTCATTCGACTTTCGTGAAGGTCCTTCAACCAATACCTCAAAAACCTGACCTATATCGGCGCGATTGTCGATCAGCGACAACTCCGATTGCAAAGCAATGATTTCTTGTAATCGCCTGTTTTTCACTTCAGGCGAAATATCATCCGGATATTTTCGGGCGGCTAAGGTGCCCGGGCGCTCCGAATAGGCAAACATAAAGCTCATGCTGTAGCGCGCCAAGCGCATCATGCTCAGGGTGTCTGCGTGTTGTTCTTCGGTTTCACCACAAAAGCCAGCGATTACATCACTGGTGATGGAGCAGCTCGGCACGATCCTTCGAATCGCATTCAAGCGATCGATATACCAATCGCGGTCATAGGTACGGTTCATGCGTCGGAGGACTTCTGAGTTGCCTGATTGAACCGGAAGATGTATGCAATTGGCGATGTTCGGGTGGGCGGCCATGGTATGCAAGACTTCGTCGGTGATGTCTTTCGGATGACTGGTAGAAAAGCGCACCCTGAGCAATGGGTCTACAGCTGCCACCCGTTTCAGCAATTCAGCGAATCGAACTTCTGGAGCATTTTCGGACGACCAACAATAGGAGTCGACGTTCTGACCCAATAGGGTGACCTCCCGATAGCCCCGGCTAAAAAGGTCGCGGCATTCTTCGACTATGGTCTGCGGATCTCTGCTGCGCTCTCGACCTCTTGTAAAGGGAACCACACAAAATGAACACATATTGTCGCACCCCCGCATGATGGTAACAAAAGCCAGAACTCCTCCCCCACCCAAACGTACCGGTGTGATATCGGCATAGGTCTCCTCTCGCGACAACAAGACGTTGACCGCAGGCTGACCGCTCTCTACTTGTTTGAGCAGATTGGGGAGGTCTTTGTAGGCATCCGGGCCAACAACCAGATCTACGAGCTGCTCCTCCTCAAGTAACTTCGCCTTGAGGCGCTCAGCCATGCAACCCAACACCCCGATGGTGAGGTCTTTATTCTTGCGCTTAACGGCCCGAAATTCTTTGAGTCGACCCCGTACTTTTTGCTCAGCGTTATCGCGTATGGAGCACGTATTGATGAATACCACATCGGCCTCACCCAATTCTGTGGTGGGAAGATACCCCTCCTCGGCCATAATCGAGGCCACAATTTCGCTGTCACTGAAGTTCATCTGACAGCCATAGCTCTCCAAATACATCTTTTTGGCCTGTAAACGCAGCTCGATGCCCGTTTCAGTGTTGGCCCTATAGGCCTCACCTTGGCGCTGTTCGTCGTGTGGCACCGCCAGCGGCTTTGCAAAAACATTGCCTGAAAAAGAATTTGCCATAAGCCGCAAAGATACTCAATATGCGACAAAATGTCAGTATTAAACCGGAGGTTGTGTATTTCGTTTAATTTAATTATTATCGTGGCAAATTTCATTCGTGGCAAATTTCATTCGCTTAAACCCTTTCTAAACCTAATTACATGAAACACACCGTACTCCTGCTCATGCTCATTACAGGTTCAATGCTGACCACAGCTTTGCACGCCCAAACCGCCCGCCTCCAACTCTATGAGGTATTTTCGGGCGAAAATTGCCCACCTTGTGCACCAACCAACGTTTACCTCCACAACCTAGCGGTGCCCAACACAGAGAAAATCATCATGCTCAAATATCAGGTGAATATCCCATCTGCCGGACCCATTTATTTCCAAAATTCGGCCGACCCCACGGCCCGCAGAACCTACTACAGTGTCAACTCTGCGCCCAATGCCCGTCATGACGGCACCACAATCGGCACCGGACACGGTCAAAACCTAACCCAGGCGATTATCGACCAACGCGTTTCGACTCCGTCACCATTCTCCATCAATTTGTCGCACAGCTTCAACAGCAACCGCGACTCTGTGTTCATTACTATGGCTGTTACTGCCCAACAAGCCGTGGCTTCGGGCACTTGGGTCGGACACTTAGCGCTGATCGAGAAGCACATGAGCTATCCAACACCTCCGGGCACCAATGGGGAAACTGATTTCTACAATGTGGTTCGCAAGATGTACCCCAGTGCCAGTGGCACCGCCCTTCCGGGTACTTGGACTTCGGGACAGACCGAAACGGTAACAGTGGCTGCTGCTGTACCGACCTACATTCGTGACCTGGCTGAGGTGGCTGTAGTTGGATTTGTGCAAAACAATACCACTAAAGAGGTAGCCCAAACAGAAATCAGCGAACCACTACCCGTGCCCCTCTATTCCCAAGCTATTTTTAACGACAATTCGTTTTATCGCTGCAATGCGGCCTTTAATCCCGTCTTAACGGTTGAAAATTTAGGAACAACCACCCTCACCAGCATGGCCATACGCCAAATCATTGGCACCAATTCACAGCTGATTCAGTGGACGGGGAACTTGGCGCCCGGTGCGACCACCAACATTACGCTCAATCCAATAACGCTGGCCTCTGGAACTTCTACCTACACCTTCCGGATCGACAGTATGAACGGGGTCATTCACCCAAGCGCCGTGCGTTCGACTGTTACCGGTAGTCTCTATTTCAGTGCCAATGCGGTAACTCAAGCCACAAATACCTTCACCGGGGCTTTTCCACCAGCTAATTTCGCCGTACGCAATCAATCTTCCGGAACCAATGGTTGGACCCAGGCTGTACAAGGAGCAAACGGATCGCAGCGCAGTGCCCGAATTAACTTCTGGGACATTGCACCCGGCGAAATCAATGATCTTTATCTCCCCCGCCTGAATTTATCGGCGGTAGGTGCGGGTAACGCCCTGAAATTCTTCTTAGCCCATGCCCAGTACAATGCAAGCAGCGCCGACCGATTGGATATTGAAGTGTCGACCGATTGCGGCCTCAATTGGAGCCCGCTTTACACCAACAGCGGCCCATCGCTCGCCACTGTGGCCCCGGTGGGCAATGCGGGCTATGTACCCACCAGTGCGGCTGATTGGCGTCAAGAATCGGTAAGCCTCGATGCGGTGGCCGGGCAAGCCAATGTTCTGATTCGTTTCCGTGGCATCAGCGACTATGGCAATAATTTGTATATCGATGAGGTAAATGTTCCAATTTCAGCCGTTGCTGTTGAGGAAAACGAACGCGATGATCTGTCAGTAAGCATTTACCCCAACCCTGTGCGCGATTGGGCCACCATTCGTGGCTTCAACCCCACCAGCGGCAACATCTCCATCACCCTTCGAAATACGCTGGGCCAGCTGATTTCAGTTGAAGAGTTGGGTGTTGCTCAAGGTGCATTTGAATTCAATGTACCCACCAGCATGTTGAGCGAAGGCATATACACCGCTGAGGTACGCTCGGGTCAAAACCTATCGGTTCGCCGTTTGGTTCGCCGCCATTAATTGTATTTTTTTTAACAGAAACCGGGGTCCTCAAGGCTCCGGTTTTTTTTTGTCCCGCCCAACGCTTAGATTTGACGAAAACCATAACCCTATTTATGAGCGTAACCCGAATTTTCGACATTCTCGACCATCAAAAATCAACCCACGCCCTTCAAACAGCTCTGGCTTGTAAAAAAAACGGTCAGTGGGTGCATTACAGTACCAACGATTTTATTGAACAGGCTTCGCAGGTAAGTCGTGGACTGCTTGCGGCAGGACTGCAGCCGGGGGATAAAATTGCGAATGTTTCTAATAATCGCCCGGAGTGGAATATCTTGGATATGGGTATGCTGCAGGCGGGCATGGTGCATGTGCCCCTCTACCCCACCATCACCGACGACGATTATCGATACATTTTAAAGCACGCTGAAGTGCGTATGGTATTTGTATCGAATAGGGAGCTGTACGCACGCATCGCTCAGATTGCCGGAGAAATTCCCGAAATTTTGGGTGTATTTACCTATGACGAAGTGGATGGAGCGCCGCATTGGAGTCAAATCCCAG